>NZ_BBSK01000034.1:0-12173 GCF_001319805.1 Burkholderia sp. E168m22 | reverse complement strand
TTCGCCGATCACCTGTTGAAGCACGTGCCGCTCGCCGCGCGGATCAAGAAGGTGCTGAACGAGCGTCCGGGTCATCGCGCGCCGCGCGTGCGCTTCGAGCAGGAGCTCGAGGATTTCCTGTCGGACGGGGCGGCCGAGGAAACGCTCGACGCGGTGATCGACTGGGGACGGTACGGCGAGATCTTCTCGTACAACGACCAGACTGAAATCTTCAGCCTCGAGGACGTCGAGTCCTGATGCGGGTGGGGCGCGCGGTATAACCGCGCATCGCGGAACGCCACGGGCGCCACGCATGACGCGCGGCGCCTCGCACCGTTACTGCAAATTCCCCCACCGGTCGACGGCCGGTTCCGCGGACGCCCACTTCCAGTGCGTGCCTTGCTGGCACGCATTCGCGAAGTACCAGTCGGCCTTGTCGCCGTCCTTCACCGAGAACGCGAATTCCTTGCACAGCGCGAGCGCCGACGCGTACGCACGCGTGACGCGCACTTCGCCTTCGCCGTTTTCCAGCGGCAGCGTGTTCTTCACCTTCCACGGCTTCACTTCGCCGACGGCGAGGCTGCCGGCCGTCTTCGCGATCGCGTCCTGCTGATTCTGATGGAGCTGCTTCATCGTGCGGTTGACGGCTTCGTCGGTCGCGGCCTGGACGGCAATCCCGACGCCGACACCGACCGCCGGGTTCGCGGTGACGAGGCCCGTCGCCGCGCCGGCCAGCGCGCCGCTCGCCGCGCCGACCGAGCCGCAGCCCGACAGCGCGGCCGTCGCCGCGCACAGCGCGCCGATCGCCGCGATACGGATCGCCACGCTCATTGCAGCGCGCCCCAGCGTTCGGTCGCCGGTTCGGCCGATGCCCATTTCCACACGGCCCCGTCGCGGCAGAGGGTGGCGACGTAGAACGCCGATTGCGCGGCCTTGTCGGCCTTCGCCGGCGTGTCGACCGCGAACACGATTTCCTTGCAGTCGAGCGGACCGACGCTGATCATCCGGCTGACCGTCACGCGGCCCTGCTCGTCGTCCTCGATCGGGAACGAATGGTGCGTCGACCACGGCGCGACACCGCCGACGTCGAGCGGGCCGGCCGCCTTCGCAATCTGCTCCTGCGTGTAGCGGTGCGCGACGCGTTGCGAATACTGGACGCCAGCCCGCGCGCCGGCGACGGCGCCGAGGCCGATGCCCGTCGCGACGGCGGCGTTGTTGGTGACCTTGGAGGCGATCGCGGCGCCCGCGATACCGGCGCCGGCTGTCGCGCCTTCGCTGTACAGCGAATTGCAGCCGGACAGCAGTGCGGCCGTGGCGATCACGGCCAGCACGATGCGCGCCGGCGTGGCCCGGCGCGGCGATTCGAAACGAATGTTCATCCCTGAGTGCAAGTCCTGTCTGGGTGAGCGGCGACGCATGCACGCCCTGATGCCGCGTCATTGTTTCGCAATTGTCATAGGAAAACTGCAAAGCTTTGACAAATCGCCGCGGGGCAGGCCGCGTGCGCGCGGGCGGCGTCATTGTCGGATAGATGATTGGCGAGGGGTCGAAACGTTACAAATTGAAGGTAATTGTTACCTTCGGATGCGATCGGGCGACCTAGACTGTTTAGCTATGGAATGTTTCTACGACGGCCTCGAGCCGCGCCGCATATGAGACACCCAGCCATGCGCCGTTCGAAACGGTTGTCACACCGGCCGCCTGACGCGGCGGCCGGCCATCCGGAAGACCGCTCGCGTCCGCGGACCGACGCGCCATCGGCGCCGCCCGCGGGCGCGCCGGACGAGACGCCGTCGGACGGCGATCACAACCAGGGCGGTGCTCGCCCGGAAGGGCTCGACTATCAACGCGACCTCGGTCAGGAACAGGACGCTTGATACGGTCGTCGCCGCATTCCATCGCCGTATTTCATTGCAATTCTCGGAACTGAATCGCCGCGCGGCCGCCCTCGGGCCGCCGCGCCCGCTTTGGCGTGCGTCGCGCGCCAGCCAATCGAATCGAGGAGGGGAAGTCGCATGAGCAGATTGATCGTGGTATCGAATCGTGTCGCCGCCGGCGAGGACACGCGCCCGAGCGCGGGCGGCCTGGCCGTCGGCGTGATGGACGCGCTGAAGGAAACGGGCGGCGTCTGGTTCGGCTGGAACGGCGAGATCGTCGGGGCGCCGGATGCCGAGCCCGCGATCCAGCGGGACGGCAACGTGACGTATGCGACGGTCGGGTTGACCCGGCGCGACTACGACCAGTACTACCGCGGCTTCTCGAACGCGACGCTGTGGCCGGTGTTCCACTACCGCGGCGATCTCGCGCGCTTCGATCGGCAGGAGTACGCCGGTTATCTGCGCGTGAACGCGATGCTCGCGAAGCAGCTCGCCGCGCTGCTGCGTCCGGACGACCTGATCTGGGTGCACGACTACCACCTGCTGCCGTTCGCGCACTACCTGCGCGAACTCGGCGTGAAGAACCCGATCGGCTTCTTCCTGCACATCCCGTTTCCGTCGCCCGACATGCTGCGCCTCGTGCCGCCGCACGAAGAACTCGTGAAGTTCATGTGCGCGTACGACGTCGCGGGCTTCCAGACCGAGGCCGACAAACAGGCGTTCACCGACTACATCGAGCGGCGCGGCATCGGCGCGGCGAGCGAGGACGGGATGCTGCACGCGCATGGCCGCGTCGTGAAGGTCGCGGCCTATCCGATCGGCGTGCATCCCGACGCGATCGCGCAGGCGGCCGTCCAGTACGGCACGCGCAAGCCGGTGAAGATGCTGCGCGAGGCGCTGGGCGACCGCAAGCTGGTGATGAGCGTCGACCGCCTCGATTACTCGAAGGGGCTCGTCGAGCGCTTCCAGTCGTTCGAGCGGATGCTCGCGAACGCGCCGGGCTGGCAGGGGCGCGTGTCGCTGCTGCAAATCGCGCCGCCGACGCGTTCCGACGTGCAGACCTATCAGCAGATCCGCGAAACGCTCGAAGGCGAGGCCGGCCGCATCAACGGCCGTTTCTCGCAGCTCGACTGGACGCCGATCCAGTACCTGAACCGCAAGTACGAGCGCAACCTGCTGATGGCGTTCTTCCGGATATCGCAGGTCGGCTACGTGACGCCGCTGCGCGACGGGATGAACCTCGTCGCGAAGGAATACGTCGCATCGCAGGACCCGGCCGATCCGGGCGTGCTGGTGCTGTCGGAGTTCGCGGGCGCGGCGGCCGAGCTGACTGGCGCGCTGCTCGTCAATCCGTACGACCTGTCGCAGATGGCCGAGGCGCTCGAACGCGCGCTGTCGATGCCGCTCGCGGAGCGGCAGGCGCGTCACGAGCAGAATCTCGCGCGGCTGCGCGAGAACGACCTGTCGGTGTGGCGCGATACGTTCGTCGCCGACCTGCGCAGCGTCGCGGCGGCGGCGTCGGTCACGCGGCGTGCGGGCCGGCGCGTCGCGCATGCGTGAGTCCGCGCCGGGCGCCGGTAGCGACGACGAAGCGGCCGACGATACCGCCGGCCGTTTCTTCGTCGTGACGGGCGGCCCGGGTTCGGGCAAGAGCACGTTGCTCGATGCGCTCGAACGTGCCGGGTACGCACGTTCGCAGGAGGCCGGACGCGGCGTGATCCGCGACCAGATGGCCATCGACGGTCCGGCGCTGCCGTGGCGCGACCCGGCTGCGTTCGCCGAACTGATGCTGGGCTGGGAGATGCGGTCCTACCATCTCGCGCGGCAAGCCCGCGGGCCGGTGTTCTTCGACCGCGGCGTGCCGGACGTGATCGGCTATCTGCAGTTGACCGGGTTGGCGGTACCCGCGCACGCGGAAGCCGCGGCGCGGCGTTTCCGCTATCACCGCCGCGTGTTCATCGCGCCGCCGTGGCCCGACATCTATGCGCAGGACGCCGAGCGCCGGCAGGATTTCGCGGAAGCGGTGCGGACCCATGACGCGATGGTCGATTGCTATACGTCGTACGGCTATCGGCTGATCGAGTTGCCGCGCGTGAGCGTGAAGGCGCGCGTGCGCTTCGTGATGGACACGCTCGACGCGGCCTGATGCCCGCCGCGGGTGTGGCGCACGGCGGCGGGTGTCAGGCCGCCGTGTCCGGCCGCGGCGACGCGATGCGCAGCAGGCTGACGACCGCGGCCACCGCCGCGAACACCGTGGCGACATAGAGCGCGATCGTCGGCCCGCGGTCGGGCGCGAGCCCGAAAATCAGCGCGACGAGCGCCGCGCCGAGCGTCTGGCCCGTCAGGCGCGCGGTGCTCAACATGCCGCCGGCGCCGCCGCTGCGCTCGCGCGGCGCCGACGACAGCATCGCGCGGTTGTTCGGCGACTGGAACAGCCCGAAGCCCGCGCCGCACAGCGCCATCCGCCACACGATGTCGACCGTGCCCGGGTGTGCACCGATCGTCGCGAGCGACAGCAGCCCGGCGGCGAACAGTGCAAGCCCGATCCCGCCGAGAATGCCGGCCGAATAGCGGTCCGACAGCACGCCCGCGAGCGGCGCGGCGAACACGATCACGAGCGGCCATGGCGTCATGTAGAGGCCCGTCTCGACCTGCGAGAAACCGAGCGAATTCTGCAGCCAGAACGGCAGCGCGACGAACGCGAGCATCTGCGACGTGAACGACGCCGTCGACGTGTAGACCGACAGCGCGAACATCGGGATGCGCATCAGGTCGACGGGCAGGAGCGGCGCCGGCTGCGACAACTGACGCTTCACGAAGAAGTAGCCGACCACGAACGCGACGGCCAGTTCGGCCGCGACGTACGCATGACCTTCGCCGTGACCGAGCCCGTCGACGGCCGTGATCAGCAGGCCGAACACGCATGCGTTCATCAGCGCGCTCGGGAAGTCGTACGGCGCGTCGTGCAGCGGGTTGGCCGGCAGCGCCCGCACGCTGCCGAGCACGGCCGCGATGCCGATCGGCACGTTGACCGCGAACAGCCACGGCCACGACGCGAACGACAGGATCGCGGATGCGACCGTCGGCCCGATCGCCGACGACAGCGCGACTACCATCGCGTTGATCGACAGCCCGCGCCCGAGCAACGACGACGGGTAGATCATCCGCACGAGCGCCGCGTTGACGCTCATGATGCCGGCCGCGCCGAACCCCTGGATCACGCGCATCACGGCCAGCATCGGCAGTGAGCCGGCCAGCGCGCAGCCGAGCGACGCCGCGGTGAACAGCGCGAGCCCGGCGATGTAGATGCGGCGATAGCCGATGCGTTCGCCGAGCGACGCGAGCGGCAGCAGCGTGATCGTGACTGCGAGCTGGTACGCGTTGACGATCCAGATCGACGCGGCGTCGGACGCGTGCAGGTCGCGTGCGATGGTCGGCAAGGCGACGTTGGCGATGGCGCCGTCGAGCACGGCGAGCGTGATGCCCAGGGCGACGCAGACGATCGCCCAGTAGCGTTGCGGAAGCGGCAGGCCGGTATCGGCGTTCATGACGGGAGCGAGAGCAGGGTTGTCCGCGCGCCCGGTTGCAGGTTGCGTGCGCAACCATGTGCAAGGGTGGCGGCGATGAACGGCCCGGCCGGCGCGGCTGCACCGGCGCGGGGCCGGTCGAGTGTATCACCGGGCCGCATCGCGCGACGCCAAGCCGCGCGCTGGCCGGCTGGCGTGTGCATTCAGCCTTCGAAGTCGAGACCGCCGAGCCGCACGAGCGGCTCGGCCTGCGTACGCGACGCGAGATCGATGTCGCGCGCGCTTTGCCATGCGCCGAGCTTTCTCGGCAGCGCGGCGAGATAGTGCTCGAAGCGCTCCCGGCCGTCCGGTTCCATCAGCCGCTCGATCTCGTCGGTGTCCCACGTCAGCTCGAGATTCAGCGGATGCACGAAGCCGCTCACGTGCTCGTGCGGCGCGCTGCGGATCTGGACGCGCGTCGGGTGTCCGTGCCCGCCATAGGGGACGACGTCGGTCTGCACGTGTTCCGCGAAGAACGCGGCGATCGCCTGCGCGATGCGCGGTGCGAATTCGGTATCGAAACGGCGGGCGGTTTCGGGCTGCATGAAGGCGTCTCCTGTGTGCCGAAAATCGTAGCACGGCGACGACGCGTTTCGGCGCGAGCGATACCGGTAATCGCGCGTTACCACTTGCTGCATCTATTACGGCCGCGCACCGCCACAATGCATCCCATCCAGTACCACTTCGCGTGGGAGTCCATCATGAAAAAGATTGCCGCAGTGTGTGTCCTTGCCGGTTCGCTCGCGGTCGCAGGCCCGGCGTCCGCGCATGGCCGCGACGGGGGCGCCGTGATCGGCGCATTGATCGGCGGCGCGGTGCTGGGCGCGATCGTGACGTCGGCGATGAATCCGCCCGTCGCGTATCAGGCACCCGTGTACCAGGCGTCGGCCTATCAGCCGCCGACGTACTACCAGGCGCCTGCGTACCAGCAGCCGGCCTACCCGACCTATCAGCAGGCGCAGTACCAGGATGACGGCCCGAACTATTGCTACGACCGCTACCAGCGTGCGTATGTGTGCGGAGCGCCGGTGCAGGGCGGGTACGCGCGGCCGGCCGGCTGGTAATTCAAGCACGCGTGGCGCGAGCGGATTCCGGGCTGCTCGGCCAGCAGCGGTCGACGTTTGCTTCGCCGGGCCGAACGACGAAAGGCCCTCGCTCGATGCGAGGGCCTTCGTCTTTTGTGTGGCCGTTCGTTCGCCTGCGGGGCGTGCCGCAGGCCATCAGCTAGCCGTGCGCGGATACAAACGGTTGCAATTGCGCGTCAGTGGCGATGGCCGCCGCCGTCGCCGCGACCGTGTCCGCCGCCGCCGCCTTCGTTCCAGTCGCCGCGGCGTCCGCCGCCGCGCCACCAGCCGTTGCCGCGGTTGCCGCGATCGCCGTCCCAGTGATGGTAGTCGCGCCGGCCGCGATCCCAGTCGCGTCCGCCGCCACCGCCCCAGATGTTCACCGTGCCGTACACGGGAGACGGGGCGTACGCATAGCCGGGATCGGAATAGTAGGGCTGGCCGTAGCCGTATCCGGCGTCCGGGGCGACGACGCAGCCGGCCAGCAGGGTGGCGACGCCGGCGGCAGCAATGAGCTTCAGCATGATGTTCTCCGTTGGTTGCGCTATAAGTACCGCGCCCGGGGATTGCCGGCTGTTTGCAATTGTGTCGCCAAATTACAGCTTCGTAAGGTCTTGCGACGAAAGTGTTAGCATCCGGGGCTCATTTGTTTTTCAGGAGCACATCGATGACATTCGCGATCCGGGCCGCGCTGGCCGCCCTCTGCGTGACGACCGCCGCCGCATGCGTGGCCGCGCCGGCCTCCGCGCCCGCCGTGCCGGCCGAGTCGATCAAGATGTTCCCGCAGGCCGCGACCGGCCAGCAGCGCGTCGTGATCGCGCTGCCCGCGCTCGAGAACGAGGGCGATGCGCGCGTCGAGCTGATGATTGGCAAGACGCTGCAGACCGACTGCAACCAGCAGTGGTTCGGCGGCGAGCTGACCGCCGAGGACGTGAAGGGCTGGGGCTATACGTATTACCGGCTCACCGACGTAAAGGGGCCGGCATCGACGCTGATGGCGTGCCCGGGCCAGGCGCCGCAGCAACGGTTCGTGCAGGTGCGCGGCGACGGTCAACTGCTGCGCTACAACAGCCGCCTGCCGCTCGTCGTCTATGTACCGGACGGCTTCGACGTGCGTTATCGCGTGTGGCACGCGTCGAAGGACGTGCAGCAGGCTGCGAAGCAGTAACCTTTCCTTTCGGCGGCGTCCTGCCGCTACACACTGGCCGCGCTGCTCGTACCGACGAGCGCCGGCCAAGCGGCCAGCGCGGCCTGCGCAATGGCCTCCAGATCGCGGCGGCTCGCGCCGTCGCGCGCCTGGATCGACATGCCCTGCTGAACCGTCACGTAGTAGCGGGCGATCGCATCGAGATTCGCGTGCGCGGATATTTCGCCGGTCGCGACGCCTTGCGCGAGGCGTTCCCGCAACGCGTCGACCGTGCCCTCGCGCATCCCGATCAGCGTTTGCCGGACCATGTCCGAACGTTCGGCCGGATGCAGCGCCGACAGCACGATCAGGCAGCCGGCCGGCTTCGAGCGCCGCGTGAACACGCGTGCGGTATCCATCAGGTAGCTCTGCACGGCGTCGTACGCGCTCGCCGCCCGTTCGACACCCCCCCAGATTTCCTGTCCCTCGGTTGCGCGGTAATGCTCGAGCGCTTGCCGGAACAACGCTTCCTTGCTGCCGAAGGCCGCATACAGGCTCGGCGACGCGATGCCCATCGCGGCCGTCAGGTCCGTCATCGACGCCCCTTCGTAGCCGAGACGCCAGAACACCTCCATCGCGCGATCCAGCGCCGCTTCCTTGTCGAAGCTTCTCGGTCGGCCTCGTTCAGCCATTGCGTCCGTCCCTTCGTCGATATCTGTATCGATCGATAAAATAAATCAATTGACTGTGCGGCGCAACTTGCCACATTCTGTGTTGGTCGTTACATAAATGAGGAAAGGAACCGACATGAATCGACTTCAGGGCAAGCGTGCACTCATCACGGGCGGCAGCCGCGGCATCGGCGCGGCGATCGCGAAACGGCTGGCGGCCGATGGCGCGGACGTCGCGATCACGTATGAAAAATCGGCTGAGCGGGCACAGGCCGTGGTTGCCGGCATCGAGGCGCTGGGCCGCAGGGCCGTTGCGATCCAGGCCGACAGCGCCGATCCGGTCGCCGTGCGCAACGCGGTCGATCGTGCCGCGGAAGTGCTCGGCGGTCTCGACATCCTCGTCAACAACGCGGGGATTTTCCGGGCCGGTGCGGTGGACGACCTCACGCTCGACGATATCGACGCGACGCTGAACGTGAACGTGCGTGCGGTGATCGTCGCGTCGCAGGCAGCGGCGCGGCACCTCGGGGAGGGCGGGCGCATCGTGTCGACCGGCAGTTGCCTCGCGACGCGCGTGCCCGATGCGGGGATGAGCCTCTATGCGGCGAGCAAGGCTGCGTTGATCGGCTGGACGCAAGGGCTCGCGCGCGACCTCGGCGCGCGCGGCATCACGGTCAACATCGTGCATCCGGGGTCGACCGATACCGACATGAACCCTGCCGATGGCGAGCATGCCGATGCGCAACGTTCGCGGATGGCGATTCAGCAGTACGGCAAGGCCGACGACGTGGCCGCGCTCGTGGCGTTCGTCGTCGGGCCGGAAGGGCGATCGATCAACGGGACCGGGTTGACGATCGACGGCGGGGCGAATGCGTAAACGCCGATGCCCGGCGCGGGTTTGCCGGGTGGAGGTTCGTTCTTTGTTCGTCGTTGTTCGTTATTGGCAGCCGAGGCGCTGGTGCTCGGCTTCCAGGTCGGCCCGTTTGTCGTAGGCGCGTAGTTCGTTGCGCGGCTTGCCGTCCGGGCTCATCCCGCGCACGACCTTCTGGCTGCGGTCGGGCGAGTGAGTGACCGCGTCGATGCCGGCGGCCAGTTCCCGGCAGCGGGCGTCGGAGGAGGTGCTTTCCGGGCGGGGTGCGGCCGACGCAGTGACGTTGGCGATGCCCGGGCTGACGTAGCGCTGTTTCGCAGCGGTCGTGCCGGCGTCGGCGGCATTTGCCGTGGCGGTCATCGTTGAAAGCGCGGCGAGTGCCGCGATCGTTCGAATCATTCGAGAAGTCCGTGTGCTGAACCGAAGAAGGTTCGGAATTCTACGCAATGTTCGCTGCATGTCTGCGGCGAATGGACGAGGTGTGGTCGCGTGTCGCACGTCGTGGTGAACGGTTGATTGCCCCATCTTCGTGTGCTGCGCTGCATGCGCCAGCAACATCTCCCAGACAGCAAAAAGCCCGCTTGCTTTCGCAAAGCGGGCTTCGGCATTTGGTTGCGGGGGTAGGATTTGAACCTACGACCTTCGGGTTATGAGCCCGACGAGCTGCCAGACTGCTCCACCCCGCGGCGCGAAGTGTACTTCGGGTTGATGCGGGGAGTCAATCGATTCCTGCGACGACGGGTTGATCCCATATCGGGCCTGTTCCTTGAAACGACTGCCGCGCAGTGAAGCCGATGCGTACCGCCGCAAATTTTTCACACTCGCCACAATATTCGCGCGCCTGAAACGTCTTCAGACGCATGGAACCGCCACCCACTTCGCAACCGATGACCGACTCAGACCGCGACATCACTGCGACAGTGATGCGTGAACGAACGAGGCTAGGGAATTTCATTCGGCGCCGGATTCGCGACCCGGACGATGCCGAGGACGTTCTGCAGGATGTGCTTCACGAATTCGTACAGGCTTATCGACTGCCTGCGCCGATCGAACAGGCGAGCGCGTGGCTGTTCCGTACCGCGCGCAATCGCATCATCGATCGTTTTCGCAAGAAGAAGGAGCAGCCGCTGACCGATCTGCTCGGTGTCGAGGACGAAGCGGACAGCGAGTATCGCCTGGATCTTGCGCTACCGTCGCACGATGCCGGCCCTGAAGCGCTCTACGCTCGCACGCTGTTACTCAAGGCGTTGCAGGGTGCGCTCGACGAATTGCCGGCGAATCAGCGCGAGGTTTTCATCGCGCACGAACTGGAAGGGCTGTCGTTCAAGGAGATGGCCGCGCAAAGCGGCGTCACCCTCAATACGCTGCTCGCGCGCAAACGCTATGCGGTCCTGCATCTGCGTGCTCGACTGCAACCCATTTATGACGAACTGGATAACTAGAGGAGTCGACGGATGAATTTTCGAATCAGATGTGCGGGCAAAGCGCTGCTCGTGGTGGTCGCCATCGGCGTGCTCGGATGGGTCGTCATGATGCTGTGGAACTGGGTGATTCCGGGGTTATTCGTCGGTGCCCGGACGATCGACTTCGCCCATGCGCTGGGCCTGCTCGTGTTGAGCCGCATCCTGTTCGGCGGATTCCGCGGACACCGCGGCTGGCACGGCCGACGTCACTGGCGCAAGTGGGAAGCCATGACGCCTGAAGAACGCGAGCAGTTTCGGGCCGCATGGCGATCGCGCGGCAAGCGGGCCACGGAGGAGTGAACATGCGTGAGAAATCAGTGGCCGACTGCAAGCAGAAGGCGGGCGTGATTGCGCCCGTCGTCGATCTGAAACGTTGTGAAGGGAAGGGGGATTGCGTCACTGTTTGCCCGGAGAACGTGTTCGAGGTCCGGCGCATCGATCAGGGCGATTATCTCGAGCTCGGTTTGATGCATCGCTTGAAGCTGCGCGTGCATGGAATGAAAGTCGCGTACACGCCGAATGCGCAAGCCTGCCGGTCATGCGGGCTTTGCGTGACGGCGTGCCCTGAACGCGCGATTACGCTTGCTCGACTGGCATAGCGTCACCCGTGTTTGCTGATGATGGAGTGATAGCGCCGCAGGCCTGATGGCGGATAGCGGTCGCTGGAAACGCCGTCTACGTGATCAATCTCGTCAAGGAATGCACTTGGTTTCTACCACCCACGCTCTTTTGCAACGGCTTCATGAAGAGAGCCAGCGCGAAATCATCGCCCGCGCACGCGCGCAGTTTCAGGGGCCGAACGAGGCGTTTCCGACGCTCGTCGACGAATACGAAGCACTCGCTCCGAGGTTGCGAGGGCGGTTTCTCGAAACGTTCGGCTTGTTCACCGAAGATTTCGAGTCATCGGCAGGCAGTGCTTTATCGTTGGCCGTATCGGCGGAAACGGGAAGGTTCTTGCGCAACATGGTGCTCGCGCAACGGCCGACCAGAATCCTCGAACTCGGCAGTTCGTGCGGCGTGTCGACTTTGTATTTCGCCGACGCGTTGCGCACGCTGGGCCGTGGCGTGGTCATCGCGACCGAATGCGATGCGCTCAAGTGCGCGCGTTTGCGGGCTCATGTCGAAGCTGCGGGTCTGGATGCCTATGTCGACTTGAGGGAAGGCGATGTGTTCGAGACGGTTGCCGCGCTGGATGGGACCGTCGACATGGTGTTTATCGATGTCTGGGCCGACGCCTATCTGAAGCTGTTCAAGCAGATCGAGCGCTTGCTGCGGCCGGGATCGGTCGTGCTGGCTGACAACATGTACACGGCCGAGGACGCCGTTCGACCTTACAAGCGCTACCTCAACGAGGATCCGCGGTTTTCGACCACGACGCTGGATTTTGAGTCGGGGGTTGAGTTTACGGTTGTCGTGGCTTGAGGGGAGTTTCTTGTGAATCCGGAGGCATGGAGACTTGGCTGGTCCCGACAGAATTCATGCGTCAATGGCAGCGGGGAATTGCGGACGGGTTTTGGAAATTTATATCCCCCAAAACACCCCCAAAAAAATCGTAG
>NZ_BBSK01000033.1:0-39567 GCF_001319805.1 Burkholderia sp. E168m22 | reverse complement strand
AAACCGGGCGCAGGACGACCACCGGCCGAATGTGCCGCATCGAGCGGGCTTCAAGCAGCATGTGAAGCGCGACGAGCGGCGCACGCCCATCGCGTCCGATCGGGAGTATTACGCCGAGTTCGGCGGCAAGATGAGCGCCGACGATGCCGAAAGCGTCGAGACGGAATACCTGATCGAAGCGGCCGTGTTTCGCAAGGACGTGTGCGCCGGCTTCGATCACAAGATCGTCGCCAAGGCACTGATGAAGCGCGGCGTGCTGATGCCGCGCAGCGACGGCTATCCGTACCGGCAGGAGTACATCCCCGGTCACGGCAAGTTCATGGTCTATCGCGTGCTGCCGTCGATCTTCACGCTTGAGCTGTGAACAGCACCGCCGCCGTCCGGGAGGGCGGTGGCGGGCATTCCTTTGCGCGGCATATTTCTCCCGCGCGTCAAAGTTACTTTGAGCGATACGTGCCAGACGGAACCGGGCGGGCAGCTGCCGCGAATCTTGCCGCCACCGTAACAATCCGGGCTGGTTTATCTCCAGTATCTCCAGCGTTCTCCAAATCGTTTGGAGACACACGAAGCCTTACCCCGCAAGGCTTTGCGGCCGATTCAGGCGTTTATCTCCAAATCTCCAACTCGTTTTGCACTGAGCGGGCAGGCGTCGACCGACCGTAGCGACCGCGAAGCTATGCGGGGCACGGCTCTCCGGGATTCGATGGGCGTCGGAGGCGTGTTTTCGAGGGGGGTGTCCGCGATGCGCCCCGATCGGGCATTGTTGCGCCGACCGCAAGTGTCGGGGCGACCGGAAAGCGGGGGACCCTGCGTCTAGGGCAAAGACGCGGGGGCTCACACCCGCGTCTTTTCTCTACTGACGGCAGAAACAAGGGGGGCACATAATAATATGGGGCCAAATCACAAGCTTGCCCTATGCCTAGGCCGTTTCCGTTTTGCTGGTGGGGAACGCACGGAAGGGGGGCATACAGGGAAGGGCGAGATGGAACGCCGGCCGTCAACTGATCCGGGCCGATCGAGATTCGATGCTTCTACATCAATCAACGATTGCTGCATGTACGAAAATTCGTACCATATTCTCCTAGATACACCACGAACAATCTCACAACCGCGCTTTTCCGCCGCGACCTTGAATTGCGCGATTGATCCACATCTCACGACGACTATGAATCTTTGGGCAGTCAATCCAGTCTGGCAAAACTTCTCTTCGCTGTATCGGGAAGCGGTTACTGCGCGCGAGGCAAAGACGGGCATGGAGCGCTCGCATCATCTGACTGCGTCGCTCTATTTCGGTATCGCTGCGCTTGAAGCATTCTTGAACGAGAAGATGCGGGCACACATGAACGCAACGCATTCAGAAGAGGAGATTTTCAACAAATTGAGGAAGGGGCAGATCCTCGCAAAGATCAAGAAGTGGCCCACGGAATTACTCGGCAAGTCGCTCCTTCTCGGGCCCGCTACACTCGACCTGATCACTAACATTAACGACATCAGAGGCGATCTGACGCATCCCAAAACATCCGGGCGCGACATCTATGCAAAGCTTGAAACGATCAATCCGGATGCGGTGGTCGCAGCAGTTTCGGAATATGTCGTGAAATACCATGAAGCAGCGGGAACGAGATACCCGTATTGGATTTTCGGTTGGAACTACCTCAACCCTAGCCCGAACGTCCACGAGATCTACATCATCAACGATCAGCAGTTCTGCTTCTCGTTACAAGCCATTGGCTTCCCGGTACCAGCTGCGGCCCATTGGGAGGCAGAAGCTTGGCGCGATCAATATCTGAAGACGTTCGAGGGCTACGAGGCGATTCGTGACGCACTTGCAAAGCTGGAGTGTTGTGAACCAAAATTCGATCGATTTCCCTTCAAGCCAATTCTCTGCCGCCGGTGGTGGACATCTGAACACCACCGGACCTGTGGACATGTAACAGGCGAGGCTCTCGACTTTGCTCGCAACTATGGGCTCTAACTGATCCATCGTTTGGGCAACCACAGCACGTATTCGCTCCGATCGTTGTTGGTGCAGGGAGGTGGGCGAAGTCGCAAGGGCGACGGCGATTCATTAACGGGCTGACGCAATGCGGATGACCTCGGCTCCCGCTTTGAGCTGGTCGAGATGATCACCCCACGCCTGCATCATTCGTCTGCGCTCGGGCAGATATTCAGCGTGGACGTAGGCAGCCGTCACCTGATTGCGCTCGGCGTGCGCCATCTGGCGCTCTACAACGTCCCGGCCAAAGCCGAGTTCACGTAGAGCCGTGGCGGCGAGTCCGCGAAAGCCATGCCCCGTCATCCGCGACTTGTAGCCCATGCGATAGAGCGCGTAGAGCATGGTGTTGTTCGAGATGTGACTCCGGCCTTGCACGCTGTAGAACACGAATCGATGCTGGCCGTTGAGCGCGCGGAGCTGGGCGAGCACGTCGAGTGCCTGCCGTGAGAGCGGCACGATGTGCGGGTCGCGCATCTTCATGCGTTCCGGCGGTACGCGCCATTCTGCGGCGGCCTCGTCAAACTCCGACCACTCCGCACGGATCATTTCCGTTGTCCGCACAAACGTTAGTGCCATCAGGCGGAGCGCGAGCCGGGTGACTAGGTCGCCTTGGTAAGCGTCGATGTCTCGCATGAGCTGCGGAATCTCCGTCGCCTTCACGCGGGCCATGTGCTGTACGCCGGGCCCCTTCTTCAAGACCGTCTGCGCGTCGATGTCGGCTGCCGGATTCCTGGAGCATCGCCCGGTCATGATCCCGTACTGGAAGACCGCGCGCGAGCGTTGGAGGATTCGCTTCGCCGTCTCACGCACCCCGCGCGCCTCGACCTCGCGAACGATGCTGAGCATCTGCGGCGAGTCGATCTCCGCGATCGGGCGAGCACCGATCTTCGGGAACACGTCGACCTCAAGCGAATTCAGCACCTTCTCCGCGTAGCCGTCGCTCCAGCCCGGGCGCTGGGAGTCGAACCACTCGCGGGCTACCGCTTCGAATGAGTTTGCCGCCGCGATCTCGGCGGCCCGTCTTGCGTCCTTCTTCGCCTCGCCCGGATCGATGCCGGCTGCGATCTGCTCGCGGGCCTCGTCGCGCTTCTTCCGTGCCGTCGCAAGCGTGACGGCCGGATAGACGCCGAGGGCGAGCGTCTTCTGCTTGCCACGGAAGCGGTAGGACAAGCGCCAGTACTTCGCGCCGTTCGGTTGGACGAGCAAGAACATCCCGTTGCCGTCCGTCAGTTTGTATGGTGCCGCGCTGGCCTTAGCGTTCCGCACCTGTATGTCAGTGAGAGGCATTGTTGGTATCTGTGTTGTTGGTATCGGCTGATACCAACAAAAATACCAACACTTTCTCTGGCTGTCACTGAGCAACCTTGGGTAACGATAGGAGCTAGAGCGCCGCCAGACGGGCTTGAGCGGAGAGTTTCTTGGGAATCTTGGGGGAGGTTTGGGGCTTGGCTGGTCCCCCCGACAGGAATCGAACCTGTATCTAGCGCTTAGGAGGCGCTTGTTCTATCCATTGAACTACGGGGAGAGCCATATCCGGGCATTCGCGCAAGAGATGGCGAACCGGACGGCGGTGTGGACAGCGCGCAGAGTATAGCAAACGCGCGGCGCGTCGGCGGGGCGGAATGCACCTCCGACGCGCGTATCGCGTGACCAACCGCGATCGAAACAGAAAATCAGAAATCGACGACGACGAAATCTTCCTTGCCCACGTCGCACAGCGGGCAGCGCCAGTCGGCGGGAATGTCGGCGAAACGCGTGCCGGCCGGGATGCCTTCGTCGGGCAGCCCTTCCGCTTCGTTGTAGACCCACCCGCAAATCAGGCAGACCCAGCTCTGGTATTCGGTTACTTCGCTCATGTTGCGCTCGGGATAATGAAAATTCGGCGATGCCGTCCGTAGCGTGGCCGGCGGACGAAAGGCGCAATGGTACCGGAATTTCGCCTAACGCCTGCGCAACGTCGTTTTAAACGTACGCATCGCGAACAACCGGCGCCGTCGCGTCGGTCGGGCATGCAGTGTATGCTTCGTGAGCCTGTCAATCTGAAGGAGGAAACGATGCTCAACAGAAAGTGGATCGCGGGTGCAGTCTGTGTCGCGGCGCTGGCCGTATCGACGCTCGCGCGCGCCGAGGCGCGTGTGTTCTTCGTCGAGCCGCAGGACGGCGCGACGGTGTCGAGCCCCGTACACGTGAAGTTCGGTCTCGAAGGCATGGCGCTCAAGCCGGCCGGCGACATGACCCCGGATACCGGTCACCATCATCTGCTGATCGACGGCAAGCCGGTGCCGAAGGGCGATGTGATCCCGGCGACCGACCATTCGCTGCATTTCGGCAAGGCCCAGACCGAAACCGACGTGAAGCTGCCGCCTGGCCAGCACACGCTGACGCTGCAGCTCGGTGACGGCGCGCACCGTTCGTACGGTCCCGAACTGAGCTCGACGATCACGATCAACGTGAAATAACCGCACGTCCCGCGCCGACGCTCGCCGCGCCGCGCACGGGATCGGCCGATCGGCCGGCTGCGGGTATCCGGCCGGCGTTCCGCCGTTTACGCGGGCAAGTAAACGACGGCCGGCATCCAAAGCGAAAAGCCGCCCGCAACCCGCTCACGGCACCGCGCCGACGCACTTCAAGCGCAACCTGCGGCGCTCGTCCATCCAGCCAAGCCGATCCCGGCCCGCGCGCCCGGTACAATGGGCGCTTCCGATTTCTCTCTTCGCCGTCTCCCCATGTCGCTCTATTCCATTACCGGCGCGCAGCTCGCGTTCGGTCACGTCGCGTTGCTTGATCACGCGGATTTCTCGCTGGAAGCCGGCGAGCGGGTCGGCCTGATCGGCCGCAACGGCGCGGGCAAGTCGTCGCTGCTGAAGATCGTCGCCGATCTCGCGAAGCCCGACGACGGGCTGGTCACGCGCCAGCAGGAGCTCGTGACGGTCTACGTGCCGCAGGAGCCCGAGTTCGAGCCGGGCGCGACGGTGTTCGACGCGGTCGCGTCGGGGCTCGCGCACACGCGCGAACTGCTCGAAGAATACGATTCGATCGCGCACCGCCTCGCGGAGATCCCGGAAGGCGCCGAGCACGATGCGCTGCTCGCGCGGATGAACGCGCTGCAGTCGTCGCTGGACGCGCACGACGCGTGGAACTGGCGCACGCGCGTGTCGATGACGCTGGCGCAGATCGGCCTGCAGGACGTCGACGCAAGCGTCGACGCGCTGTCGGGCGGGATGCAGAAGCGCGTCGCGCTGGCGCGCGCGCTGGTGCTGCAGCCCGACGTGCTGCTGCTCGACGAACCGACTAACCACCTCGACTTCGACGGCATTCGCTGGCTGGAAGAGCTGCTCGTCGCGCAGCGCGCGGGCCTGCTGTTCATCACCCACGATCGCGCGTTCCTCGACCGCGTCGCGACGCGCATCGTCGAGCTCGATCGCGGTCGGCTGCTGTCGTATCCGGGCAATTTCTCCGCGTACCAGACGCGCAAGGCGCAGCAGCTCGAAGTCGAGCGGGTGGAGAATGAAAAGTTCGACAAGCTGCTCGCGCAGGAAGAAGTGTGGATCCGCAAGGGCGTCGAAGCGCGCCGCACGCGCAGCGTCGGCCGCATCGCGCGACTCGTGCAGATGCGCAACGAGCGCGCGGAGCGCCGCAATGCGCAGGGCAACGTGAAGCTCGATGTCGCACAGGGCGAGAAGTCCGGCAAGATCGTCGCGGAGCTGACCGACGTGACGAAGCGCTACGGCGGCCGCACGGTGGTCGACCGCTTCTCGACGACGGTCATGCGCGGCGACAAGATCGGCTTCGTCGGCCCGAACGGCGCCGGGAAGACGACGTTACTGAAGCTGATCCTCGGCGACCTCAAGCCCGACGAAGGCACGGTGCGCACCGGCACGAACCTGCAGGTCGCGTATTTCGACCAGATGCGCGCGCAGCTCGACCAGGAGAAGAGCCTCGCGGATACGATCAGCCCGGGGAGCGAATGGGTCGAGATCGGCGGCGTGCGCAAGCACGTGATGAGCTACCTCGGCGATTTCCTGTTCGCGCCGGAGCGCGCGCGTTCGCCGGTGAAGTCGCTGTCGGGTGGCGAGCGCAACCGGCTGCTGCTCGCGCGCCTGTTCGCGCGCCCGGCCAACGTGCTGGTGCTCGACGAACCGACCAACGACCTCGACATTCCGACGCTCGAACTGCTCGAAGAGCTGCTGGCCGACTACGACGGCACGGTGCTCTTGGTCAGCCACGATCGCGCGTTCCTCGACAACGTCGTGACGTCGGTGATCGCGGCGGAGGGCGACGGCAAGTGGCGCGAATATGTCGGCGGCTTCACCGACTGGCAGATCCAGAGCGAGCGCTCGGAGCAGCTCGCGCAGCAGGAAGCGGCGAAGCGCGCGGTCAAGGAAGCGGCGCCCGCGAAGGACGAGCCGGCGAAGAGCGCGGCCGGCCGCAACGCGCAGCGCACGGTGAAGCTGTCGTTCAACGAGCAGCGCGAGCTCGATTCGCTGCCTGAGAAGATCGCCGCGCTCGAAGCGGAGCAGAAGACGATCAACGCACAGCTCGAGGACGGCGCGATTTTCGCGAAGGACCCGCAGGAAGGCACGCGCCTGACCGAGCGGTTCGCGGCGATCGACGACGAATTGCTCGCCGCGCTCGAACGGTGGGAAACGCTCGAGGCGAAGCGCAAGCCGGTGTGACGCGCGCGGTGCGCGCCGATCCCGCGATTGGCGCGCCACGCGGAACCAGTAAAATACCGCGCGTCCAGGGCCGCGCCGCACACGCCGCGCGCCCGCTTTCGGAGCAGTCCAAGCACACCGTTGTTTCGATTCGCTTTTTTACGGAACTCAACGTTTTGTCCACGACGTTATCCACACGAGGTGTGGACAACGTCCCGATGAATGACGAAATTCAGCGCCTATGTCAACGAAGAAACCCAGCGCGGCCTATAGCGAAGCATCGATCAAGGTGCTCAAGGGTCTCGAGCCGGTCAAGCAGCGTCCCGGCATGTACACCCGTACCGAGAATCCGCTGCACATCATCCAGGAAGTCATCGACAACGCGTCCGACGAGGCGCTCGGCGGCTACGGCAAGCAGATCACCGTCACGCTGCACGCCGACCAGTCGGTCTCGGTCGAAGACGACGGCCGCGGCATCCCGTTCGGCATGCACCCCGAAGAAGGCGTGCCGGTCGTCGAGATCGTGTTCACGCGCCTGCATGCGGGCGGCAAGTTCGACAAGGCCGCCGGTGGCGCCTATACGTTCTCGGGCGGCCTGCACGGGGTCGGCGTGTCGGTCACGAACGCACTCGCGACGCGTCTCGACGTGACGGTGTGGCGCGATGGCAAGATCGCCGAACTCGGCTTCGCCGACGGCGACGTCGTGAAGCCGCTGTCCACGCAAGGCGCGGGCCGCGGCGAGAAGAAATCCGGCACGCGCGTGCAGGTGTGGCCGAATCCGAAGTACTTCGATTCGCCGAACCTGCCGCTCGGCGAGCTGCAGCGCCTGCTGCGCTCGAAGGCCGTGCTGCTGCCGGGCGTCGAGGTCGTGCTCGTCAACGAGAAGACCGGCGAGCGCCAGACGTGGAAGTATGAAGACGGCCTGCGCGGCTACCTGCTCGACGAAATGAACGGCAGCGAACTGCTGATCCCGCTGTTCGAAGGCGAGCGTTTCGCCGATTCACGTTCGACCGACGAAACCTTTGCAGAGGGCGAGGGCGCGTCGTGGGTCGTCGCATGGAGCGAGGAAGGCTCGCTCGTGCGCGAGTCGTACGTGAACCTGATCCCGACGCCGGCCGGCGGCACCCACGAGTCGGGCCTGCGCGACGGCCTCTACCAGGCCGTGAAGAGCTTCGTCGAGTTGCACAACCTGCAGCCAAAGGGCGTGAAGCTGCTCGCGGAAGACGTGTTCGCGCGCGTGTCGTTCGTGCTGTCCGCGAAGGTGCTCGATCCGCAGTTCCAGGGGCAGATCAAGGAGCGGCTGAACAGCCGCGACGCGGTGAAGCTCGTATCGTCGTTCTCGCGTCCGGCGCTCGAGTTGTGGCTGAACCAGCACGTCGAGCACGGCAAGAAGCTCGCCGAACTCGTGATCAAGCAGGCGCAGGCGCGCACGCGCGCCGGCCAGAAGGTCGAGAAGCGCAAGAGCTCGGGCGTCGCGGTGCTGCCCGGCAAGCTGACCGATTGCGAGACGGAAGATATCGCGCGCAACGAACTGTTCCTGGTCGAGGGCGACTCGGCGGGCGGCTCCGCGAAGATGGGCCGCGACAAGGAATACCAGGCGATCCTGCCGCTGCGCGGCAAGGTGCTGAATACGTGGGAAACCGAGCGCGACCGCCTGTTCGCGAACAACGAGGTGCACGACATCTCGGTCGCGATCGGCGTCGATCCGCACAGCCCCGACGACACCGTCGACCTGTCGAACCTGCGCTACGGCAAGATCTGCATCCTGTCGGACGCGGACGTCGACGGCTCGCACATCCAGGTGCTGCTGCTCACGCTGTTCTTCAAGCATTTCCCGCAACTGATCGAGCGCGGCCACGTGTACGTCGCGCGTCCGCCGCTGTTCCGCGTCGACGCGCCCGCGCGCGGCAAGAAGCCCGCGCAGAAGCTCTATGCGCTTGACGACGGCGAGCTCGAGGCGATCCTCGACAAGCTGCGCAAGGACGGCGTGCGCGACACGCAGTGGAGCATCAGCCGCTTCAAGGGCCTCGGTGAAATGAGCGCCGAGCAGCTGTGGGACACGACGATGAATCCCGACACGCGCCGCCTGATGCCGGTGAAGCTCGGCGAGCTCGACTACGAGGCGACCGTCGCGCGGATGACGATGCTGATGGGCAAGGGCGAGGCAGCCGCGCGGCGCGGCTGGCTCGAGGAAAAGGGCAACGACGTCGAAGCGGACATTTAAGCGGAGCGTTCCGCGCGGCCGGGCATGACGCCCGGCCCGGCCTCACGCCACTTACGAATACGGAATTCAGATGGACGACAATACTTCCGATCTCTTTGCCAGCCCCGACGCGCCCGAGAGCGACGCGCTGACGCTCGGCAACTACGCGGAGCAGGCGTATCTCAGCTACGCGGTCAGCGTCGTGAAGAGCCGCGCGCTGCCCGACGTGTGCGACGGCCAGAAGCCGGTGCAGCGCCGGATCCTGTTCGCGATGAACGAAATGGGCCTCGGGCCCGACGCGAAGCCGGTGAAGTCGGCACGCGTGGTCGGCGACGTGCTCGGTAAATACCACCCGCACGGCGACCAGTCGGCATACGACGCGCTCGTGCGGCTCGCGCAGGATTTCTCGCTGCGCTACCCGCTGATCGACGGGCAGGGCAACTTCGGCTCGCGCGACGGCGACGGCGCGGCGGCGATGCGTTACACGGAAGCGCGCCTCACGCCGATCGCGAAGCTGCTGCTCGACGAGATCGACCAGGGCACGGTCGACTTCATGCCGAACTACGACGGCTCGTTCGAGGAGCCGAAGACGCTGCCGAGCCGCATGCCGTTCGTGCTGCTGAACGGCGCGTCGGGCATCGCGGTCGGCCTCGCCACCGAAATCCCGTCGCACAACCTGCGCGAAGTCGCGGCGGCGGCGGTCGCATTGATCCGCAATCCGAAGCTCACGCACGCGGAGCTGATGAACCTGATTCCCGGCCCGGATTTCCCCGGCGGCGGCCAGATCATCTCGAGCGACACCGAAATCGCGGCGGCGTACGAAACGGGCCGCGGCAGCCTGAAGGTGCGCGCGAAGTGGAAGATCGAGGATCTCGCGCGCGGCCAGTGGCAGCTCGTCGTCACCGAGCTGCCGCCGAGCACGTCGGGCCAGAAGGTGCTCGAGGAAATCGAGGAACTGACCAACCCGAAGCTCAAGCTCGGCAAGAAGACGCTGACGCCCGAGCAGCTCAACACGAAGAAGGCGATGCTCGACCTGCTCGACGCGGTGCGCGACGAGTCGGGCAAGGAAGCCGCGGTGCGGCTCGTGTTCGAGCCGAAGTCGCGCACGATCGACCAGACGGAATTCGTGAACACGCTGCTCGCGTACACGAGCCTCGAATCGAACGCGACGCTGAACCTCGTGATGATCGGCGCAGACGGTCGGCCGGGCCAGAAGGGCCTGCTGACGATCCTCGACGAATGGGTGAAGTTCCGCCAACTGACGATGACGCGCCGGTGCCGCCATCGTCTCGCGAAGGTCGACGACCGCATCCACATCCTCGAAGGGCGGATGATCGTCTTCCTGAACATCGACGAGGTGATCCGCATCATCCGCGAGTCGGACGAGCCGAAGGCCGCGCTGATGAGCGCGTTCGGCCTCAGCGAGCGGCAGGCCGAGGACATCCTCGAAATCCGCCTGCGCCAGCTCGCGCGGCTCGAGAAGATCAAGATCGAGAAGGAACTCGACGCGCTGCGCGACGAGAAGGCAAAGCTCGAGGAACTGCTCGCGAACGAAAGCGCGATGAAGCGGTTGATGATCAAGGAGATCGAGGCCGATGCGAAGCAGTACGGCGACGATCGCCGCACGCTGATCCAGCAGGAAAAGCGCGCGACGTTCGAGGCGAAGGTGGTCGACGAGCCGGTGACGGTGGTCGTGTCGCAGAAGGGCTGGGTGCGTGCGCTGAAGGGCCACGGGCTCGATCCGGCCGGCTTCACGTTCAAGGCGGGCGACCACCTGTACGCGGCGTTCCAGTGCCGCACGCCGGATCGCCTGATCGCGTGGGGCAGCAGCGGCCGCGTGTATTCGGTCGACGTGTCGGTGCTGCCGGGCGGGCGCGGCGACGGCGTGCCGGTCACGTCGCTGATCGAACTCGAATCGGGTTCGCACCTGATGCACTACTACGCGGCGCCGGCCGATCAGCAACTGCTGCTCGCGTCGAGCAACGGCTTCGGCTTCCTCGCGAAGGTCGGCGACATGGTGAGCCGCCTGAAGGCCGGCAAGTCGTTCATGACGATCGATGCGGGTGCGGTGCCGCTCGCGCCGATGCCGGTGCTGCCGAACGCGACGCAGGTCGCGTGCCTGTCGAGCGGCGGGCGCTTGCTGGTGTTCGGGATGGACGAGATGAAGACGCTGTCCGGCGGCGGGCGCGGCGTGATCCTGATGGCGCTCGACGACAAGGAAACGCTCGTGCAGGCGCTGGCGATCGATCCGGCCGGCGTCGTGCTGATCGGCACCGGCCGCGGCGGCAAGCCGCAGGACGACACGCTGTCGTATGCCGGGCTCGCGCCGCATATCGGCAAGCGCGCCCGCAAGGGCCGTGCGCCGGACACGAAGCTCAAGGTCGTCAACGAACTGCGTCCGCTGCTCGGCTGACGCCGCGCGCTGCGCGGCCGCCCGGATCGTCCGGTTCGGCCGCGATCGACGGCCGAACGTCCGCTTCGGCGGCGTGCGGCTTTTTCTTGCCGGCGAGGATTCGGGTAAGCAAGCGTGGCGCTGTCACGCGGAATTTGCAAAATAGTGTGAAATCGCGCTGAGGGTCTGAACCGCCGCGCGGCTGGCGAGTCGAACGTCGCTTGATGCCGCGTGCGACGCGGCCGTTCGCTGCACCCCATTCATCACAGGATCGCCCCATGTCCCACGCCGTTGCCGTCGCGCTGTTTCTTCACCTGCTGGCCGTCGCCGTGTGGGTGGGCGGGATGGTCTTCGCGCACTTCTGCCTGCGCCCCGCGCTGTCCGACCTGTCGCCGCAGTTGCGGCTGCCGCTGATCGAAGGCGTGTTCGGCCGCTTCTTCAACTGGGTTTCAGGGGCCGTGATCGTGATCCTGCTGTCCGGCGGGTTCCTGTTGACGAGCTTCGGCGGCGCGCACGCGACGTGGTCGCTGCACGCGATGGCCGGGCTCGGCGTCGTGATGATGCTGATCTTCGGGCACATCCGCTTCGCGCTGTTTCCGCGCATTCGCCGTGCGGTGCAGGCGCAGAACTGGCCGGATGGCGCGCGCGCGGTGAACGCGGTGCGCCTGCTCGTCGTCGTGAACCTCGTGCTCGGCGTCGTCACGATCGGCGCGGCCGTGCTGTCGCGCGGTTTCTGACCGGCTGGCGCCAGCCCTCAGCCCTCCGTCCCCGGCAGGCTCGACGGCACACGCGCCGCTACGCGGCCAGCATCGCATCGAGCAGCCATGACCCGGCCGGCCCGAGCGGCCGGTTGCGCGACCAGACAGCATCCACCCGCACGCGGCGCGGCCAGCCGCGCGCATGCAGCTCGCACAGGCGGTCGCGCGCGAAGTGCTCGACCATCCAGCGCGGCAGTTCAGCCCAGCCGAACCCCAGCACCGCCATCTCCAGCAGCATCAGGTAGCTCGGCGCGAGCCAGTGCTGCGTGCCGACGACGATCCGGTCGTCGGTGCCGCGACCTTCCGTTTTCACGTAGGTATTGAGGCGCAGTTCGCGCACGTCGCGCAGCGCCGCGTGCGGCACCTCGGCGTCGCCATATGCGGCGAGCGCGTGCGTGCGGCCGACGAACAGCCCGATCTCCGATTTCTCCGCTACGGTCGCCGCGCCGATATCGGCGGGATAGGCCGCGCGCGCGGCCATCAGCCCGAGTTGCGCGCGGCCTTGCTGGATCAGGTCGAGGACGTCGTCGTGCTCGGCGATCTGGCATTCGAGCTCGAGCGCCGGAAAACGCCGTTCGAGCGCCATCAACGTCTCTTCGTAGCGCTTCGACTGGTACGTATCCGAGACGACGAGCGTGAGCCGCGCTTCCTCTCCGTGCGCGAGCCGGGCGGCCGTGCGGTCGATCGCCGCGCTGGCCTCGAGCGCGCGCTGCACGTGCGGCAGCAGCGCGCGGCCGGCGTCGGTGAGCGTCGGCGCGCGCGTCGAGCGATCGAACAGTTGCACGCCGAGGTCGATTTCGAGATTCGCGATCGCTTCCGACACCGTCGACTGGCGCTTGCCGAGCTTGCGTGCGGCGGCCGTAAACGAGCCGAGCAGCGCCGCTTCGGCGAATGCGAGCAGGGCTTCCGGGGCGTGGTGCATGCAGGGCTCCTGGCAGCGTTATATCGGTAAAACCGATGATATCAAACTGGATTCATACGGTTGTGCCGATCAAAATGGCCGACATGGATCAGGTAACGCATTGGAGCGAATCATGAAACAGATCAATAAAACGGTGACGGAACGGCTGCTGCACGCGCTGACGTTCGAACTGGTGGCGATCGCGCTGTGCGCGCCGATCGGCGCATGGCTGCTCGACATGCCGGTATCGCACGTCGGCGTGCTGACGGTGATGGTGTCGCTGATCGCGATGGCGTGGAACATGACGTTCAACACGCTGTTCGACCGCTTCGAGCGCCGGGCCGGGTTGTCGCGCACGCTCGGCATGCGGGTCGCGCACGCGGTGACGTTCGAGCTTGGCCTCGTCGCGATGGTGGTGCCGGTTGCCGCGTGGTGGCTGAACGTGAGCCTCGTCGAGGCGCTGTTGCTCGACCTCGGTATCGTGCTGTTCTTCCTGCCTTACACGTTCTGCTTCAACCTCGCGTACGACGCGCTGCGCGCCCGCTGGATGGCACGCCGGGTTACGGTGCAGGCAGGTTGAGCGGGTGAGGCGGACCAGACCGGACAGGGCGACGGCCGGCGCCCGTCAGCGCGCGGCCCACAGCCACACGCTGCACACCACGGCGACCGCGCCGTACACGGCATAGACGGGCACCTTGAAGCGCGTGAAGCACAGCGTGGCGAACGCGCCCGTCAGCCAGTAAACCGGGTCGGCCGGTTCGCGATGCAGGATTTTCACGACGGCGACCACGAGAAAGCCGGTCGTCGCCGCGCGCAGCAGGCGCATCCCGTGCTCGAAGCGCGAATGGCGCTTGAGCCGGAGCAGATGGTTCTGCGCAAACACGACGAGGCATCCCGACGGAATGAACAGCGCGGCCGTGGCGAGCAGCGCGCCGACCCATCCGTCGGTCAGATAGCCGAGAAACGGCACGACGTTCAGCAACGGCCCCGGCGCGACCGGCGACAGCGCGAACGCCAGCGTGAAGTCGTGATCGGAGATGCCGGTCGCCGGCGAGACGAACAGCGTCTTGAGCACCGGCAGCGCGGAGAAGCCGCCGCCGAACAGCGTCATGCCGGCGCCCGCGAGGCGCGGCCATAGCAATTCCGCCTGGTAATCGCCGGGCAGCGGCACCGCGAACAGCACGACGAGCACGCCGAGCAGCACGAGCAGGGTGCGGTCGCGCTTCGACAGCGTGAAATCGACCGCGTCGCGCTGCGGCGGCCCCGTCAGCCAGCCCGCTGCAAACGCGGCGAACAGAATCCCGACGAAAGCGGCCGGACTATGCGCGAAAGCGAGCAGAATCGTCGATAGTGCGGCGATCGCCTGTTCGAGCCGCGTGCGCGCGAGCGAGCGCACCTGCTTGACCCACGTGACGCCGATCAGCGCGGCGAGCACCATGCCGAAGTGATTGATCAGCATCGGCGCGGCAAGCGAGCGCACGAGCGGCGTCTGATAGAAGATCGCGAACAGCGTCATCAGGATCGAGAACGGCAGCACGCTCGCGATGCCGGCGACCCAGGCGCCGGCACGGCCATGCAGCGTCTGGCCGACCTGCACGGCGACGTTGCAGCCGACGGGGCCCGGGACGAGCCATGCGAGCGCGACGAGATCGCCGAAGACGTGCGGCTCGATGCGCCGCAGCCGCTCCACGTAATGGCGTTCGAGTTGCGCCATCATCGAAAGTCCGCCCCACGAAACGGCCGAAATGCCGGCGACGACCTTGAACAAGGCCCATAGGGATGCCGGTGCCTCTTCGACACGCGCGGTCGCTTCGACTTCGACGGTTGTCATGATTGGTGTGGTTGGCGCAGGGCCAGATCTCTCGCGTATGGCCGTGCCGGCGGCCCGCCGACACGTCGGCCCTCCCGATTGTCCGCTGCGCATCATGACACTGCCATGCGCGAAAACGCTAGTTAATGAATTGAACGATCGGATCGGAAAACGAAATAATTGCGGCGTCGCACAACGCGCGCGCCTGCAGCAGGGCGGCGCTCAGGCGCCCGTGCTGCCGGTCGCGCGATGCGCGACGACATTCGGATGCTCGCCGCGCACGCCGAAGCGGGCGATCAGCGCGGGAATCGCATCGGCCGGCACCGGGCGCGAGAACAGGAAGCCCTGCGCCTCGATTTCGCCGAGCGCGGACAGCCACGTGATCTGCTCCTCGGTCTCGGTGCCCTCGACGACGACCGTCAGCCCGAGCGAGCGCGCGAGATGCACGATCGACGACACCATCACGCACACGCTGCGGTCGTTCGGAATCGCCTGCACGAACGAGCGGTCGACCTTCAGCGTATCGACGGAGAAGCGGTGCAGGTACGACAGCGATGAATAGCCGGTGCCGAAATCGTCGAGCGCGATCCGGATGCCGAGCTTTTTCAGCGCGACGATCTTCTCGGACACGAGTTCCGGATATTCCATCATCGCGGTCTCGGTGATCTCGATCTCGAGCCGGTTCGCGGGGATGCCGGTGTCCTGCAGCGCCTGCGAGATCGTCTCGATCAGGTCGCCGCGCCAGAACTGCACGGGCGAGATGTTGACCGCGAGCGTCAGCGTGTCGTGGCCTTCGTCGCGCCAGCGCGCGATCTGCTCGCACGCGGTGCGGATCACGAAGTCGCCGATCGGCACGATCAGGCCGGTCGATTCGGCGATCGAAATGAATTCGTTCGCGGAGATGACGCCGTGCTCGGGGTGATCCCAGCGTGCGAGCGCCTCGAAGCCGGTGATGGTGCGATGCGTGAGGTCGATCTTCGGCTGGTACGCGAGGAACAACTGCCCCTCGGCGAGCGCGACGCGCAATTGCTGTTCCCAGCGCATCAGATGGTCGGCCCGGTGCGACAGGTGCGGCGCATAGAACTGGTAGCAGTTCTTGCCGGCGTCCTTCGCGCTGTACATCGCGAGGTCGGCCTTTTTCAGCAGGTCGATCTCGCTTTCGTTCGCGACGGTGTGCAGCGCGATGCCGATGCTCGCATGCAGCACGAACGAACTGCCGCGCACGTCGAACGGCTCGCCGAACATCCGGATGATCGCTTCCGCGAGCCGCACCGCGCGCCGCTCGACGTCGTCGCCCTTCATCACGACGACGAACTCGTCGCCGCCGATGCGCGCGAGCGAACCTTCGTCGCCGACCGCATCGGCCAGGCGCGACGCGGTCATCTGCAGCACGATGTCGCCGGCGTTGTGGCCGAGCGTGTCGTTGACGGTCTTGAAGTTGTCGAGATCGATGAACAGCAGGCCGAGCCGCGACAGGCTCGCGGGCATCGACACGTCGTTGCGCAGCCCGCGCAGCGTCGCATAGCGGTTCGCGAGGCCGGTGAGCAGGTCGTATTCGGCGAGCTGCGTCATTTCGCGCTCGCGGCCGAGCAGCTTGCCGATCAGGCCCGTCGCGACGCCGAAAAACGCGAGCATCGCGAGCGTGATGAAGCTCGTCATCAGCAGGTAGACGTTGCGCGTGTGGGTGTAGTCCGCGAACTCTTCCGTCTGCGACAGGCCGACCATCACCGCGAGCGGGTAGCCGTCGAGGTGGCGGTACGACACGATGCGCGTCACGCCGTCGATCGGATCGATGATCGTGCCCGTCACGCGCTCGGCGATCGGGTAGACGCCCGACGCCGAAAACGCGCCCGGCGCGTTGCTCACCGAGCCTGTGCGCCGCGCGAGCACTGCGCCCGTATCGGACACGACCGCGATCACGCCTTCCTTGCCGATGGCCGCGTTGTTGTAGAAATCGTTCGTGAAGTAGCTCGGGTCTTCCGACACCACGACGATGCCCGCGAAGCTGCCGTCCGGGTTGTTCAGGCGCCGCGTCATCTGCAGCGTCCAGTGGCTCGACACGCGGCCGAGCACGGGCTTGCTGATGAAGAGGCGGTCGTCGTTGTGCGCGAGGTGGACCTTGAAGTGCTCGCGGTCGGACAGGTTGATCGGCTGCGGATGGAGTTCGGCGGTGTTCGCGAACAGGATGCCCTTCGCGTTGACGAGCGATACCTGGATCAGCGTGTCGCTCGGCACGACGCCTTTCTCGACGGCGCTCGCGAGATTGAAGCGCGCCGGCGATTTCTCGAATTCGAACTTGACGAAGCGGGTGATCTGGTCGACTTGGTGGATCGCCTTGACCGTATGCTGCTCGAGCGCGGACGACAGGATCGCCGCGGAGGCCGCCGCTTCCTTGTACGCACTGTCCTTTTCGACGGACAGACGCGCGATGATCACGGCCCACAGCAGCGCGAGCGCCAGCATCCCGAGCAGCGGGATGGCGAACAGCGCACGCCGGCGCGACTTGCGCGGCGCGCGCAGCGGCCGGTTCGGCGGCGTGTGGTTGGACCGGGCAGAGCTCATCGAAGAGGGCGGCGTCCTGCTCGCGTGCGCCATCCGTCTGGATGGCCGGCTATGGTTCGGATTGTCCCGACGTCTGTTCGTTCGCGGGACGCGCAACCATGGACAGACCTCCGAAACAACGGATTAGGCCCGATATTACTGGCTGGAACGTTTTTGCGATAGTTGGGCAAAGCGTAGGGCGCCGGACGAGCCGGCGCCATCCACATCGCGAAATGTCAGTCGGGTGACCGGAACGTGCCGTCGACGACCGTGACGACGTGGCCGCCGATCCAGGTCGTGCCGTCGTCGTCGTAGCTGACGAAGATGCGGCCGTCGCGGCCGATCGCCGTGCCCTGGCGGGCTGTATACGATTGGCCGGGGCGGCGTTCCTGGCGCGTCAGCAGCCCCGCGAGCGCGGCGTTCGCGCTGCCGGTGACGGGGTCCTCGCCGGGCGTGCCGAACTGGCCGCCGGTCATCAGGCAGCGGATCTCGAACGTCGCGGGGCCGCCTTCGGCGTGCGGCGCGTAGGCGGCGAGGCCGTCCACGCCGTAGCGGTGGGTCAGCGCCGCCAGCGCGGCAGGATCGGGCGACAGGCCGATGCACGCATCGGCCGACTTCAGCCGCACGACCAGCCACGGTGCGCCGTTGTCCACCGCGCACGGCTCGGCGTCCAGGTCGAGCGCGTCGCTGCGCAGCGCGGCGGCCAGTACCGCGTAGTCCGAACGGTCGAGCGGCGTGACGCGTGCCGGCGGCGCGGCGAACGCCCAGCGGCCGCCCTGCTCGCGCAGCGCAACCCGGCCGACCCCGCACTGCTGGATCAGCCGGCCCGGCGTGCGCGGCCGCGCGCCGCTTTCCAGGAACGCATGCGCGGTGCCGAGCGTCGGGTGGCCGGCGAACGGCAGTTCGCCGCCGGTCGTGAAGATCCGCACGCGATAGTCGGCTTCCGGATCGGTCGGCGTGCAGAGGAACGTCGTTTCCGACAGGTTCGTCCAGCGGGCGATCTCGAGCATGGCGTCGTCGCCGAGCGAATCGGCGTCGAACACCACGGCAAGCGGATTGCCCTTGAACGGCACCGACGTGAACACGTCGACCTGCTTGAAGCGAACGAGACGACCGTGCATCGCGCTGCGCCCGTTACGCGACTTCGGCGATCAGTTCGATCTCGACGCACGCGCCGAGCGGGATCTGCGCGACGCCGAATGCCGAGCGCGCATGCTTGCCCGCGTCGCCGAACACTTCGGCGATCAGCTCCGACGCGCCGTTCGTCACGACGTGCTGTTCGGTGAAGTCGAGCGTCGAGTTGACGAGGCTCATCAGCTTGACGATGCGCGTGACCTTGTTCAGGTCGCCGGTGTGCGCGTGCAGCGTCGCGAGCAGGTCGATCGCGATCGAGCGGGCGGCGGCCTTGCCGTCTTCCGTTTGCAGATCCGCGCCGAGCTTGCCGGCCCAGACCTTGCCGTCCTTCTTCGCGATGTGGCCCGACAGGTAGACCGTGTTGCCGCTTTGCGCGCTCATCACGTAGGCGGCAGCCGGGGCGCCGGCGGTCGGGAGCTCGATGCCGAGCGACTTCAGTTTGTCGTAGACGTTAGCCATGTGTTCGATTCCTCGTAGAGAGTCGTGACAGGAAAAAGGGGATCAGAGGCGCTCGCGCAGCAGCTTGCCGAGGCGCGCGACGCCTTCCTCGATCTTCTCGGGCGGCACCGTCACGAACGACAGGCGCAGCGTGTTCTGCTGCGCGTTTTCCGCGAAGAACGGCGCGCCCGGCACGAAGGCGACGTGGTTGTCGACGGCCGCGGCGAGCAGCTTCATGCTGTCGATCTGCGCGGGCAGGTTCACCCAGATGAACATCCCGCCTTCCGGGCGGTTCCACGTGACGCCTGCCGGCATGTGGCGCGTGAGCGCGCCGAGCATCGCGTCGCACTGCGCGCTGTACAGCTCGCGGATCGTCGGGATGTGCTCGTCGAGGAAGCCGTCCTTGATCACTTCGTGCGCGATGCGCTGCGTGAGCGTCGGCGTGTGCAGGTCGGTGGCCTGCTTGGCCTGCACGAGCTTGAAGTGGAGTTCCTCGGGCGCGATGATGTAGCCGATCCGCAGGCCCGGCGCGAGCACCTTCGAGAACGTGCCGAGATGCACGACGTGGTCGGGCGCCATCGACAGCATCGTCGGCAGCGGCTCGCCCTGGTAGTTCAGCGCGCCGTACGGATCGTCCTCCAGCACCGGGAACGGGCTCGTCTGCGCGAACGCGGCGAGCGCACGGCGGCGCTCGACGGGCAGGCGGCGGCCGGTCGGGTTCTGGAAGTTCGGCTGCGCGTACAGCAGCCGCGCGCCTTGCGTGAGTTCGGGCGTGAGGCCTTCCGGCAGCAGGCCCTGCTCGTCGGTCGGCACCTGCACGTAGCGCGGCTCGTACAGCGAGAACGATTGCAGCGCGCCGAGGTAGGTCGGGGTTTCGACGAGGATCGGGCTGTTCGGGTCGATCAGCGCCTTGCCGAGCAGGTCGAGCGCCTGCTGCGAGCCGGTCGTGATCAGCACCTGCGACACGCGCACGCTGTAGCGCTCGGCGATCCACTCGCGCAGCGGCAGGTAGCCTTCGGTCGCGCTGTACTGGAGTGCGGCGGCCGGCGCATCGCGCAGCACGCGGTCGGCGGCGGCGCGCATGCGTTCGGCCGGGAACGTCGCGGGGGCGGGCAGGCCGCCGGCGAACGAGATGACCTCGGGGCGTTCCGTGACCTTCAGGATCTCGCGGATCGCCGAGCTCGTCAGCTTGCGGGCGCGTTCGGAAAGCTGCCAGTGCGGCGGATGCAGGTCGCTCGGATTCATAGTCTCCTCGTTCGGATATCGTGGTCAGTCAAGAAAGGTCGATCAGGCGGATCGCTTCGACGCCGCCGGGTGGGCGAGCGCGAGCACGATGGCGCCTTCGCGGCTGGGTGGGCACGGCCAGTCAGGCGAAACCGATCAGGCAAAACGTCCATTATGGCGCACCTCATCAGCCGGCGCGAGCGGCGCGCGGCGCCGTGGCGACCGCCGAGCGGCGCCCGAGCACCACGGTCGCGATCACGGCGGCGGCGAACAGCCACGTCGACGGCGTGACCGTTTCGCCGAACAGCAGCGCGGAAAAGGCGATCGTGAAGAAAATCTGCAGCAGTTGCACCTGGCCGACGCGCGCGGTGCCGCCCATCGCGAGCCCCGCATACCATGCAAAAAAGCCGATGAATTGCGAAAAGAGGGTCACGTAGCCGAACGCGAGCCAGGTGCGTGGCGCGAGCGGCCCCGGATGCGCGGCGTGCTGCATCCATGCGAGCCAGCCGACCGGCAGCACGAGGAACGGCGCCGACACGACGAGCGCCCAGCAGATCACCTGCCAGCCGCCGATCTGGCGCGCGAGGCGCGCGCCTTCCGCATAGCCCAACGCGCCGATGCCGACCGCGACGAGCATCAGCGCGTCGCCGGCCTGCACGGTGCCTCCGCCGTCACGCAGCGCGAACGCGATCACGAGCGCGCTGCCGGCCACCGCACTGGCCCAGAACGCCTTCGACGGCCGTTCGTGCGACAGCCATGCCGCATACAGCGCGACGAACAGCGGTTGCAGTCCGTTGACCACCGCGCCGTGCGAGGCCGGCACCGATTTCATCGCCCACGCCGAGAACACCGGGTACGCGATGATCACGCCGGCCGACGTGATCGCGAGGCTTTTCAGTTGCGCGCGGGTCGGCAGCCGCTCGCGGCGCCACCACAGCAGCAGGCCGGCCGGCACGGCGGCGGCGAGCGCGCGGCCGAGCCCGTTGAGCAGCGGGTTGAGTTCGGATACGACGATCCGCGTCATCGGCAGCGTCAGGCTGAAGATCATCACGCCGATGAGGCCGAGCAGCATGCCCCGGGTTTCGCGCGAATTCATGTCGTGGGTGTCTCCGTATTGGCGAGGTGCGTATGGTGTGACGAGCAGGGCGGCCGCGCGTGCGGCGTCAGCGCAACGTGCGTGGGCCTTGCGGCGTATCGAATTCGGCGACCAGCGCCGGCGGACCGTCGGTGGCTTCGACGTCGAGCAGGTGGGCGGCGCCGAGCCAGTCGAGTTGCGCGCGGATCGTATCCGCGTGCGGATGGGCGCCCTTGAGCGCTTTCAGCGCGATGCCGTCGGCCGGCAGCGATTCGGCCGGATGGCGCGGGCTGTCCCACTGGATCAGCGACGGCACGAGGCCGTCGCCTGCGTCCTGCCACGCGGGGAAGCTGCCGTCGTCGGGCACCGTGAGGCCCCAGCTCAGATCGCCGCGCCGCATCGCGACGACGGGCGCGATGCGGGCCGGATACTGGCGCTGCCACAGCGCAAGCTGGCGCGGGCGGTCGACGCGCGCGACCCAGTGTGCGAGAAACGGGCCCTGCTGCGCGAGCCGCGCCTGGATCGCCGGATCGTCGAGCCCGAACAGCCGCGCACGAGGCGGTTTTGCACCGTCTTCCGGCGCGGGCGCGTCGGGGTCGATCGCGATCACTTCGAGATAGAGCCCGCTCCACGCGCCGAACAGCGCATTGTGGGTCCGCATCAGCGGATGGCGGCCGCCGCCGGCCGGTTCGATGCCGAGTGCGTCGGCGACATGGCGCACGCCTTCGTCGAGGGTGCGCGCGGCAATCACGAGATGGTCGAGTGTCAGGGAGCGGGCTGGCATGAGGGTCGGTCGGGAAGCGAAAGTGTCAGGGTAGGCGGACGGCGTGCCGGGCGGGGGGCGCACCGGCCGGCGCACCGCTCGCGAGGCGCCTCGGCGTGCGCTGCGCCACGTGCGGCGGGCCGGAACGGCGGCCGCACGATCGCCATTCCGGTCAACTGTAATCGTCGCTACCGGCACAGTAACGGTACAATCGGCGCGATAGCCTTCGGTACAGTTGGAGAGCCTGCCGCCCATGTCCACCGTCCCCCTCGCCCAGATTCCCGCGCCGCACGACACGGCCACGCTCACGCTCGTCGACCAGCTGGTCCAGTGGGCGCGGCGGCGCATCGACGAACGCGTGTTCCGTCCCGGCATGCGCATGCCGTCGATCCGCAAGCTCGCGCTCGACAAGAGCGTGTCGCGCTTCACCGTCGTCGAGGCCTACGAGCGTCTTGTCGCGCAGGGCTACCTCGACTCGCGGCGCGGCTCCGGCTTCTACGTGCGCGAGCGCACCGGCGCCGGCCCGCAGCCGGCCGATGGCGTCGCGCGCGTGGCCGAGGCCGCGCCCGTGCACAACACGATCGACGTCGTCTGGCTGCTGCGCAACATGCTGCACACGGTCAGCCCGGAGAAGGGCCCGGGCCTCGGCTACCTGCCGGGCCGCTGGCTCGACGGCGAGCTGATCACCGGCGCGCTGCGCGCGCTCGGGCGCCAGTCGGGCGCGCAGATGCTCGGCTTCGGCACCGCGCAGGGTTTCCTGCCGCTGCGCCAGCAACTGCAGACGCGCCTCGCCGAAGTCGAGATCGGCGCGAAGCCCGAACAGATCGTGCTGGTGTCGGGCATCACGCAGGCGATCGACCTGATCTCGCGGATCTACATGCGCCCGGGCGATGCGGTGATCGTCGGCGATCCGGCGTGGTTCCAGATGTTCGGCCGTTTCGCGGCGCAGGGCGCGCAGCTCGTCGGGATGCCGTATACGCCCGACGGCCCCGACCTCGACGCGCTCGAAACCCTGGTGCAGATGTGGCGGCCGAAGATGCTCGTGATCAACTCGGTGCTGCAGAACCCGACCGGCACGTCGCTGTCGGCCGCGCAGGCGTTCCGGATCCTGAAGCTCGCGGAGGCCTACGACTTCCTCGTCGTCGAGGACGACGTGTACGGCGACCTGTGCCCGCCCAGCTATCCGGCCACGCGCCTCGCGAGCCTCGACCAGTTGAAGCGCGTGATCTATCTCGGCAGCTATTCGAAGACGCTCGCGGCGAACCTGCGGGTGGGCTACGTGGCTTGCGCGCCGGAGATCGCGAAGGCGGTCACCGACCAGAAGATGCTGGTCGGGATGACCACGCCCGAGCTCAACGAGCGCGTGCTGTACAAGATCCTGACCGAAGGGCATTACCGGCGCCACGTCGAGCGGCTGCGCGCGCGGCTCGACGGCGTGCGCGACAAGACCGCGCGGATGCTCGAGCGCACGGGGCTCGGCCTCTTCACGATGCCGGCGGCCGGGATGTTCCTGTGGGCCGACACGGGCGTCGATTCGGACGCGCTCGCGGCGGTCGCGCACGAAGCCGGCTTCCTGCTGACGCCCGGCAGCCTGTTCTCGCCGCAGCAGTCGCCGTCCACGTGGATGCGCTTCAACGTCGCGAACTGCGGCGATCCGGCGCTGCCGGGGCTGCTGGCGGGCTATATCGACTCGGCGGTGCGGCGCGCGTCGTGACGCGGCGCGGCAGGCCGGCTCTTGAAATGGCGCGTGCCGTCCCCAGATACGCGCGCAAACCGCCGGCGCCAGGCGGTCGTCCCAGAGGGGGCCGTCCCGAACGGGCCGCCCCAACCCGGTTGTCCCAACCGGGCGTCCTTCACGGGTCCGCCGGCATCGCGCGCCGGGCGCCGGCGTCACCCCTTTTCAGTTCAAGTAAGAGGAAACAGCATCCATGGCACACGAAACGATGAGCTTTCAGGCAGAGGTCAAGCAACTCCTCCACCTGATGATCCATTCGCTCTACAGCAACAAGGAAATCTTCCTGCGCGAACTGGTGTCGAATGCGTCCGACGCGGCCGACAAGCTGCGTTTCGAAGGGCTCGCGGACAACGCGCTGTACGAGAACGATCCGAACCTGCGTATCCGTATCGGCTACGACAAGGCCGCGCGCACGATCACCATCGACGACAACGGCATCGGCATGAGCCGCGACGAGGCGATCGCGAACCTCGGCACGATCGCGCGTTCGGGCACCAAGGAATTCTTCACGAAGCTGTCGGGCGACCAGCAGAAGGACGCGGCGCTGATCGGCCAGTTCGGCGTGGGCTTCTACTCGGGCTTCATCGTTGCCGACAAGATCACCGTCGAAACGCGTCGCGCGGGCCTGCCGGCGAACGAAGCCGTGCGCTGGGAAAGCGCGGGCGAGGGCGATTTCACGATCGACGCGATCGAGCGCGCGCAACGCGGCACGACGATCACGCTGCACCTGCGCGAAGGCGAGGACGACCTGCTGTCGTCGCACCGCCTGAAGTCGATCATCCAGAAGTACTCCGACCACATCGCGCTGCCGATCCTGATGCGCAAGGAAGAGTGGGATCAGGAAAAGGGCGAGATGGTCCTGAAGGACGAGGACGAAACCGTCAACCAGGCGAGCGCGCTGTGGACGCGTTCGAAGAGCGACGTCACCGACGAGCAGTACACGCAGTTCTACCAGCACATCGCGCACGATCACCAGGACCCGCTCACGTGGACGCACAACCGCGTCGAGGGCCGCAGCGAATACACGCAGCTGCTGTTCGTGCCCGCGCACGCGCCGTTCGACCTGTGGAACCGCGACTATCGCGGCGGCCTGAAGCTGTACGTGAAGCGCGTGTTCATCATGGACGACGCCGAGCAGCTGCTGCCGCAATACCTGCGCTTCGTGAAGGGTGTGGTCGATTCGGCCGACCTGCCGCTGAACGTGTCGCGTGAAATCCTGCAGGAAAGCCGCGACGTGAAGGCGATCCGCGAAGGCGTGACCAAGCGCGCGCTGTCGATGCTCGAGGAACTCGCGAACGCGGAAGACGATGCCGGCAAGGAGAAGTACAAGACGTTCTGGGGCGCGTTCGGCCAGGTGCTGAAGGAGGGCCTCGGCGAGGATCACGCGAACCGTGAGCGCATCGCGAAGCTGCTGCGCTTCGCGTCGACGCATGGCGACACCGACGCGCAGGACGTGTCGCTCGCCGACTACGTGTCGCGCATGAAGCCCGAGCAGAGCAAGATCTACTACGTGACCGCCGATACGTGGCAGGCCGCGAAGAACAGCCCGCATCTGGAAGTGTTCCGCAAGAAGGGTGTCGAGGTGCTGCTGCTGACCGACCGCGTCGACGAATGGATGCTGTCGTTCCTGCATGAATTCGACGGCAAGCCGCTCGCGAGCGTGGCCCGCGGCGACCTCGATCTCGGCGAGCTGAACGACGAGGAGAAGAAGGCGCAGGAGCAGGCCGGCGAGGCGATCAAGCCGGTCGTCGAGAAGATGAAGGAAGCGCTCGGCGACAAGGTGAAGGAAGTGCGCGTCACGTTCCGCCTGACCGATTCGCCGTCGTGCCTCGTCGCGGACGACAACGACATGAGCGGCTACCTGCAGCGGATGCTGAAGGCAGCCGGCCAGAACGCGCCGGCGATGCAGCCGATCCTCGAGATCAATCCCGAGCACGCGCTCGTGAAGCAGCTGAACGCCGACAGCGCCGATTTCGGCGACTGGTGCCATCTGCTGTTCGATCAGGCGCTGCTGGCCGAAGGCGGCATGCTCGACGATCCGGCGAGCTTCGTGAAGCGGACCAACGCGCTGCTGCTGTCGCGCGCCGCGTGAACGCGCGCATGCGATTCGACGGCGCGCAGGCCGGCTGGCGCGAGACGCCGCGGCCTGGCTGCACGCTCGACCAGCGCGACTGGCTGACGCGCGGCGGATCGCTGACCGCGCACCTCGCGCGGCTCGGCCGCGTGAACGTGCGGGTGACGCGCGAGGCCGTCGACCGCCCGTGGTTCGACGAGCCGGACGCGCTCGCCAGTTCGCCGCGCGCGCCGATGTGGGTGCGCGAGGTGATCCTGTCGGTCGACGGCATGCCGTACGTCGCCGCGCACAGCATCGCGCCGCTCGCGGCCAGCAAGGGCGTGTGGCAGGCGATGCGGCGGCTGCGCACGCGACCGCTCGCGGAGCTGCTGTACAGCGATCCGCAGGTCGAGCGCTCGGCGCTCGTGAGCCGGCGCGTGATCGCCGGCCATCCGCTGTATGCGCTCGCGAGCCATGCATTGCTGGGCGCGCGGGCGCCGCATGCGTTCGTCGCGCGGCGCTCGGTGTTCCAGCGTCACGGCAAGCCGCTGATGGTCACCGAGTGCATGCTGCCGGCGCTGTGGCGCCACCTCGATGCGCACGGCGACGGGCCGCGGTCCGTCGGGTCGCACGGAGGCGCGTGATGCTGCAAGGTTTTCCGCCGGTCGTCGCGCCGAATACGCACACGATGATCCTCGGCAGCTTTCCGGGCGAGGCGTCGCTCGACGCCGCGCAGTACTACGCGCATCCGCGCAACCAGTTCTGGCGGCTGCTCGGCGCGGTGCTCGGCGAGCCGTCGCTGCATGAGCTGCCGTACGACGCGCGGCTCGAGCGCGTGCTGTCGCACGGCATCGGCATCTGGGACGTGCTCGATGCGTGCCATCGTCAGGGCAGCCTTGATTCCGCGATCAGGAACGCGAAGCCGAACGACTTCGATTCGCTGCGCGCGCATGCGCCGTTGCTGAAGCGCGTGTGCTTCAACGGCAAGACGGCGGGGCGGTTCGCCGAGGTGATCGGCCAGGCTGGGTACGAGACGCTCGTGCTGCCTTCGTCGAGCCCGGCGAACGCGATGCTGTCGTTCGAGCAGAAACTGGTGCTTTGGCGCGGGATTCGCGCCTGAAACTCGTTGGATTCAGAGTATCCCGCGAAGCAGTATCAGGTGGACGGCAGCAGGTGGTCGAGTAGAGATACGGTTTCAATGAGTTCAGCAGTGAGCCGAACCAACTCGGCGGTCAGACTCGCTGGAAGATCTATGTTGCCCTCGTATTCGGCCGCATTGCGCCTGCGATGGCAGGTATCGAGCACGCGCCATTTTTCGGTCGGCCAGCCGATCGTGTGTTCGAGACACTGAAAGACCAGATATCGGTCGTCGCTCCGGTATCCGTGAGCCCGTAACGCAGCACGTGACGCGGCGTGAGCGGAATCGTAGGCGAGGATGAACTGGCTCTCCGTCGCCATTCCGTTACTGCTTGTGACGGTATCGAGCAAGGTTCGAGCGAGGTCGAGCAGATGTTCGAATTCGCCGCGGTTCGCCGGAAGGGGTTTGAGTTTTCCGATGCGTACGAGGTTATCCAATGCGGTCAATGTCGTCCTCGGTTCCGATAATCATCAGCTTCGGTTGGCGCAGCACTTCCGCGAGGAACGGATGACTTTTGCGTTTCCGTTCGAGAAATTCCTCGTGAGTATATTGTGTGATCTGGACCGAGCGGCCGAGCTGTCTTTCAGCCGATTCGAGTGCGGCCATGATTTGTCCATAGCTGAGCGTCTCACTGACCAACATAACATCGACGTCGCTACCGGCGTGGTCGCTGCCTTGGGCAACCGAACCGTATACAAAGGCGAGCTGTATCTCTGAGGTCAGCGGTGACAGTGCTTCGCGGAGCACCTCGACGACCCCGAAGGTTTTGAGGACGATGAGACGCAGCTCGCTGAAAATGGGACTGCCGGCAAACGCTCGCACCTGTTTGAGATTGGCGATGCGTCGAGTTTCGATGAGGCCACCTTTTTCGAGACGATTCAGTTCGCGCTGGACGCTGGCACTACCGAGACCGGTCAGCCGGATCAACTCTTTGACGTGAAACCACTGTTCGGGCTGCCCAAACAGGCAGGCCAGAATGGGTTGCTGTGCGTTGGAAAAGAGGGCGTCGCCGAGCTTTGTCATAAGCCGTGATATTAGCACGATCGAGCCAAAATTTAGCACGATCGAGCCAAATTTAAGCTCGATGAGCGACCGTTCGGCGGATCTAGATAGCAGGGATATCGCGAGACGTTGGTGATGGCCACGGTGAGCGGTTGCAGGGGCGGGAGCGGCAACAGGACAAACCGGACCTGATGCGATCGCGCCGCCACTCGACGCTACCGGTCAAGGCTTCGCCTCGCCTTGCCTGGTGCCCGTGGCCGAGACGATGCGACTTTGTGCCGCCACGAGTTGATCATCGGTGGTCGCCACCAGCCACAGCCGTGCGTGCTCCTCGATCCGGCGGTTGTGGTCCTTCAACGGCCCCAGCGCGGCAGCGGCCTTCCAGACCACCGGGCCGATTCGGCTACTTCTGCCCGACGGCGCGCCTACCAGCAGGCAGTAAGGTCCCAGCGGAAGCGAGACGAACGGCAGTGCCGGACTGGCTATCACGCGCCAGTCGATGAACGGTGTGTCGCTGATCAGCAGCGGCGTGGGCAAGCCGTAGAGCACACTGAAATCGTACAGCGCCAGCTGTTCTCGCATGCCGACGTAAATTCGCCGGATGTCGTCGACGACCGCCGCGCGGATCTCGTCCTCGAACATCGGTTCCTGCGCGTAGCGGGCCCGTGCCTGGCGAGCCTCCCGTTGATACGCGCTGAACAGGCCGATCTCCACGCAATCCTGCACGGCGCGCTGAACCTCCGCCACGGAACCGGCTTCCCCGGGCGTGCCCAACTGAGCCGCCCGCAAAAAGCGGGCAAGTCCGGCATCGTGGATCGCGGGGCCCTCCGCGGGCGTGTCGTCCTCAGCGTTCTTGCCCAGCGGCACGTAGGTATATTGCTCGGCGGCGAAATGCGATTTCTTGCCTTCGTCGAACTTGATTTCGCCATCCACGCAGTCCAGATAGCGCGTCCCGATTCGACCGTGCTCCCAAACCCAGTTTTTCAGGAACGGACGGAGTGGATGCAGTCTGTCGTGATCGGCCATCGAGCCTCCAAGTTTTCCCGGTATGAGCCATGCCAACCCAACCGCCGCACATTCCGCGCCGTCACGGGCCCGTGCTACAGGGCGAGCGTGCCCAGCTCCTCGTAAGTACGATGCAGCCAGACCTTGACGCGCTGCCGCTCCAGCAAGCCGAGCCCCGTGGCGGCGCGGTCCGGATGATTGACCGCCGCCCAGAAGCTCGCGCTTTGCCGATCGATCTTCTGCATGGTCGTATCGGGCAGGCGGCGCAGCGTAATCACGCTGGCGCCAAGGGCTTCGGCCCGCTCGCGTTCGCCGGAGGCCTCCAGAATCTCGAAGCGATCGCCGCGGACTTCATTCAGCACGAGCACCAGCTTGATTCGTCCGCCGAATTCGTCGAGCCATTGCCGCAGCAGATCGACCGAATCGCGGCCAGTGTCCATCACGTGCCACCACGTCAGCGTGAGGCCGTGTTCCTCGGCGAAGTCGACTACGTCCGAATCGTCGAGCCACTTGGCGAGCGACTGCCGCGTCTGGGCCGCGAGATCCACCAGTATGCGCCGTTGCGGATCCTCGAGCGCCGATTCCATGACCGGATCGAGGCTGTCATGCTGGTCGAGCACGGCGGGCGCGGCAAAATCGGCATAGAACCGCAGGAGCGCGCCGTGCGATCGGTCGGTATCGAAGCCCACGAAGGGCATGCTCCGATCGATGAAATACTGGGCCAGCACGCGGGCCGCGAGCGATTTGCCGACGCCGCCTTTTTCCCCGCCAATGAAGTGGATGTGACTCATGCTTACGAAATCCCGTGTAATGGAGCAGGTATGGCCAGAGCGGATATTGGCAGGCTTCGATGACGTTACGGCGCAACCGGTCCCGTCGAAAGAAAATGCATGCGCGGCACCAGCATGCTGTCTGGTCAACGCCGGTGTCAAACTGAACAAAATGGCGTCCCGTTCCGGCGGTTGCCGGGCACGGTGCGCGGCGAGCCGACGCTGCATGCGCTGCCGTACGATGCGCGGTCGTCAGGCAGCAAAAACGACTTCGATGTGTCAGCTCAATCGTCGTTGCCCCATCGCCACCGGGGCTTCTCGCCCTTGAGCCAGCACACCGCAGTCAGCAGCGCGACCAGCACCACGAGGCATGCCCCGTACGCCACCGGCGACCGATGCGGCGGCACGAGCCATGCACTCGCGACGACGCTGATCGCGAACAGCAGCAGCACGACCCAGCCCTGTCACGCGACCGGCAATCCCCATCCCCAGCCGTAGCGCTTCGCCGGAAACCAGATCTTCTTGTCGTGCGAGGTCATGCGCTCTCCTGTGGGTCCGCGAATGCAGCGTAGCGCCGACGGGATTCGACGTCACGTGTGGCGGGGCACGCGTCGGCGGCCTCCGCCTCCCACCAATGCTATCCTCTCGTCCGCTCATCCAGCGTCACCCAGCGAGATTCAACCATCATGACCCGACTGATCAAGCGCGCGTCCGCCGAGGCACGCGCGTTCAAGCAACGCAAGCCGTCCGCCTACAACGGCTCCGAAAAACTCCAGCCGCCGCGCGTGAAGCGCCGCCCGGACATCGACGAACACGACGACGTGCCGGTGCTCGAAGCGCCGCGCAAGCCGCGTTTCGCGCCCGTGACGTTCTCCGAAGAAGGCGGCGTGCGCTTCCTGCACTTCGGGACCGAGTGGGTGCAGGGCGCGATGCGGATCTCGAAGCCGCTGCATATCGAGCTCGAATACGCGCAGCAGATGATGGCCTGGCTGCTGTTCCTCGAAACGCCGGAGCGGATCGTCCAGCTCGGGCTCGGCACCGGCGCGCTGACCAAGTTCTCGCATCGTTTCCTGCCGCACGCGAAGGTCGAGGCCGTCGAGCTGAACCCGGCCGTGATCGTCGCCGCGCGCACGATGTTCGCGCTGCCGCCCGACGACGCGCGCCTCGCGGTGCACGAAGCCGACGCATGGGACTTCGTCAACGACCCGGCCAACCGCGGCACGGCGGGCGCGATCCAGATCGACCTGTACGACGCGACCGCGCGCGGCCCCGTGCTCGACAGCGTCGCGTTCTACCGCGCGGTGCGCGGCTGCCTCGCCGATGCCGGCATCGCGACGATCAACCTGTTCGGCGATCATCCGAGCTTCGTGCGCAACATGAAGCACCTGAATGCGGCGTTCGACCACCGCGTGATCGCGCTGCCCGAAGTGCACGACGGCAACCGCATCGCGATCGCGTTTTCGGGCCCCGCGCTCGACGTGCCGTTCGCCCAGCTCGACGCCCGCGCGAAGCTGATCGAGGACACGCTCAAGCTGCCCGCGCGCAAGTGGGTGAAAGCTTTGAAAGCAACGGACGGCGCACGCGACACCGCGTTCGCGATCTGACGCCGGACGCACCGGCGCAGGCCGGCGCATCCGCGTGACAAGGGGCGGATCACCTCGGGTTCGCCCCTGCTTGACCGCGTACTCGCGGCTCCTATACTGGCGCGAAGCCAGGGGAGCCGCAGCCTACCCGTTTCGCCGCTCCTCTCGGTGCCGTACCCGCTCAACAAGATCGATAACCGGGATAGAAGAGGAGACGTCATGGCTCACGATGCCGACGCCAACCGGGCCGCGAAGCGCTGGCTCTGGCTGCTGGTACTGCCGTTGATCGCGATGGTCTGGGTGCCGTCGTACAGCAAGATCGAACCGCAATGGTTCGGTTTCCGTTTTTCTACTGGTACCAGTTGCTCTGGGTCTTCATCAGCGCGGTGATCACCGCGTTCGTGTACTTCAAGACCAAGAACGCGTGGAAGGCGAGCGGTACGCAAGGAGGTGCGCAATGAATCTCGGCGCAACCTTCGTCTTCGTCCTGCTGTTCATCGGCGTCACGATCATCGGTTTCCTGGCCGCGAACTGGCGGCGCGGCGATCTCGCTCATCTCGACGAATGGGGCCTCGGCGGACGTCGCTTCGGCACGATCGTCACGTGGTTCCTGCTCGGCGGCGACCTCTACACGGCCTATACGTTCGTCGCGGTGCCCGCGCTCGTGTTCGGCGCCGGCGCGATGGGCTTCTTCGCGCTGCCGTACACGATCCTGATCTATCCGTTCGCGTTCGTCGTGTTCCCGAAACTGTGGAGCATCGCGAAGCGGCACGGCTACGTGACGGCCGCCGACTTCGTCAACGCGCGCTACGGCAGCCGGATGCTCGCGCTGGCGATCGCGGTGACGGGCATCGTCGCGACGATGCCGTACATCGCGCTGCAGCTCGTCGGCATCGAGGTGGTGATCGGCGCGCTCGGCTTCGACACGACCGGCTTCGTCGGCGACCTGCCGCTGATCATCGCGTTCGCGATCCTCGCCGCCTACACGTACACGTCGGGGCTGCGCGCCCCCGCGATGATCGCGATCGTGAAGGACGTGCTGATCTACGTCACGATCGCCGCCGCGGTCATCGTGATCCCCGCGAAGCTCGGCGGCTTCGGGCACATCTTCTCCGCCGTGCCGCCCGCGAAGCTGCTGCTGAAGGCGCCCGACGCGATGAGCCTGAACGGCTACAGCGCATACGCGACGCTCGCGATCGGCTCGGCGCTCGCGCTGTTCCTGTATCCGCACTCGGTCACGGCGATCCTGTCGTCGTCGTCGGGCAACTCGATCCGCCGCAACATGGCGATGCTGCCCGCGTACTCGTTCGTGCTCGGCCTGCTCGCGCTGCTCGGCTACATGGCGCTCGCCTCCGGCGTGAAGGACATGCCGCAGTACGCGCCGTACTTCAAGGCGTTCGGCCCGAACTTCGCGGTGCCCGCGCTCTTCCTCGAGTACTTCCCGTCGTGGTTCGTCGGCGTCGCGTTCGCGGCGATCGGCATCGGTGCACTGGTGCCGGCGGCGATCATGTCGATCGCGGCCGCGAACCTGTACACGCGCAACATCCACCGCGAGTTCGTGAACCGCAACATGTCGCACGACCAGGAGACGCACGTCGCGAAACTCGTGTCGCTGATCGTGAAGGTCGGCGCGGTGGCGTTCATCCTCGGGCTGCCGCTGACCTACGCGATCCAGCTGCAGCTGCTCGGCGGGATCTGGATCATCCAGACGCTGCCGGCGATCGTGCTCGGCCTGTACACGCGCGTGCTCGACCATCGCGGCCTGCTGGCCGGCTGGGCGGCCGGCATCATCTGCGGCACGTGGATGGCGGTCTCGCTGAAGCTGGCGAGTTCGATCTTCACGATCCACCTGTTCGGCCTCGCGATTCCCGGCTACGCGGCCGTGTGGTCGCTGATCGTGAACCTGGTGGTGTCGGTGGTCGTGAGCGTGCTGGTGCGCGTGATCGGCATGGCGCATGCGGAGGATCGCACGCGGCCGGAGGATTATCTCGACGTCGTCGAGAGCTGATACGGGTCGTGCGCGGCCGCGTGCCGCGCACGACGCATTGCCGGCTGCCCGGCAACGAAAACGCCCGCCACCGCAAGGTGGCGGGCGTTTCCTTTGCGTCAGCCCTGCGCGCGTTTCGCGAGCTCCTCGCGCTGCGACAGATCCTCGACGTTGACCATCCAGTGCACGCCGAAGCGATCCTTCGCCATCCCGAAGCCGAGCGCCCAGAACGTCTTGCCGAACGGCATCGTCACTTCGCCGCCGTCGGCGAGCGCATCGAACAGCTTCTGGCCTTCCTCGACCGTCGCCGGGTTCAGCGACAGCGAATAGCCGGCGTGCGCGGCGCCCGCCGGCTGGCTGCAATCGCCGTCCGAGCACATGATCATCGAGTCGCCGATCGTGAAGCTCGCGTGCATCACCTTGTCGCTCATCTCCGGCGACATCGGGTAATCGGGATTCGGCGGAGCGTCCTTGAAGTGCATCTTGAACATCGTCTTCGCGCCGAGTGCCTTTTCGTAGAACTGAAGGGCTTCGTCGGCACGACCGTAGAACGTCAGGTACGGTTGAACTTGCATCGTTGTCTCCTGGAATGAGCCGTGCCGGCGCGTCGGCGCTGGCGCGGCGTCGTGCAAGATTGACTGGGGAAAGGGCGCATCGGGAGGCGGCCGTCGCACCCGTGACGTGGATTGTAGTGCGCGCGCTTGACGATGGAATGAAAAATAAAAACGGCCGCGAACATCCTGTTCGCGACCGTTTGCAGCGCTTGCTGACGGCTGTTGTCAGTCTTGCTGACAGCCGCTGACGCGTCGTGCGGCTCAGCGCAGCGCGTCGATCAGCTTCTCGAGTTTCACCGCGTCGGCGGCGAACACACGGATGCCTTCGGCGAGCTTTTCGGTGGCCATCGCTTCGTCGTTCAGCTGGAAGCGGAACGACGCCTCGTCGATCGCGACGCGCTCGGCCGGCTTGTCCTGCAGCGTTTCCGGGGACAGCTTGCGGGCGACCGTCTCGTTGCTCTCCTGCAGCTTCTGCAGCAAATCGGGACTGATCGTCAGCAGGTCGCAGCCGGCGAGCTCGGTGATCTGGCTGGTCGTGCGGAAGCTCGCGCCCATCACTTCGGTCTTGTAGCCGAACGTCTTGTAGTACGTGTAGATGCGGCGCACCGATTGCACGCCCGGATCGTTCGCGCCGCCGTCGCGCGCTTCATTCCATTCGGCGCCGGCCTGCTTCTTGTACCAGTCGTAGATGCGGCCGACGAACGGCGAGATCAGCTGCGCGCCCGCTTCCGCGCACGCGGCGGCCTGCACGAGCGAGAAAAGCAGGGTCATGTTGCACTTGATCCCTTCCTTCTGCAGCACCTCGGCCGCGCGGATGCCTTCCCACGTCGACGCGAGCTTGATCAGGATGCGCTCGCGGCCGATGCCGGCTGCTTCGTACAGCTTGATGAGCTCGCGGCCCTTCTCGATCGAGCGCTGCGTGTCGAACGACAGGCGTGCGTCGACCTCGGTCGATACGCGGCCCGGGATCAGCTTCAGGATTTCGGTGCCGAATGCGATCAGCAGGCGGTCGATGATGAAATCGGTGCTTTCGTTGCGATGATCGCGGACGGTTTTCTCGAGGATCGGCTTGTACGCATCCTTCTGGACGGCCTTCAGGATCAGCGACGGGTTCGTGGTCGCGTCCTGCGGCTTGTATTGCGCAAGCTGCTGGAAGTCGCCCGTGTCGGCGACGACGGTCGTGTACTGCTTCAGCTGGTCGAGTGCGGTAGTCATGGCGATTCGGAAGAAGAGCGCGGGGCGCCGGGTTCTCACGGGCCGCGCGAGCGCGGCGGCGAAGCGAAGCGGCGCCGGGCGCCGCTTCCAATCCATCATTTTAGGCCCGATTCGTGTCGCGCACGTTTTGGCGTGCCGGGCGGGCGCGGCGGCGCGCGCCGCGGCAGGCGGCCGAGCCGCGTCACGCGGGGCGCCGCGCGTTCAGGATCACCTGCGTGACGACCCCGGCGACGAGCCCCCAGAATGCCGAGCCGATCGACAGCAGCGTGAGGCCCGACGCGGTCACCATGAACGTGACGAGCGCCGCTTCGCGCTGCTTCACGTCCTGCATCGCGTTCGCGAGGCCGCTCATGATCGAGCCGAACAGCGCGAGCGCCGCGACCGACACGACGAGCGCTTTCGGCAGCGCCGCGAACAACGCGGCGATCGTCGCGCCGAAGACGCCGGCGACCAGGTAGAACGTGCCGCACCACACGGCGGCCGTGTAGCGCTTCGCGTGGTCCTCGTGCGCTTCGGGGCCGGTGCAGATCGCGGCCGTGATCGCCGCGAGGTTCACGCCGTGCGAGCCGAACGGCGCGAGCAGCAGCGACGCGAGGCCGGTCGTCGCGATCAGCGGCGACGACGGCGTCGGGTAGCCGTCCGCACGCAGCACCGCGATGCCCGGTACGTTCTGCGACGCCATCGCGACGACGAACAGCGGAATGCCGATGCTGACGATCGACGCGATCGAGAACGCGGGCATCGTGAACACCGGCTGCGCGAGCGCGATGTGGAAGCGGCTGAAATCGAGCAGGCCGAGGCCGCCGGCTACCACTGTGCCGACGATCAGCGTCGTCACGATCGCATAGCGCGGCGCGAGGCGCTTCACGATCAGGTAGGTGAAGAACATCGCGAGCACCAGCGCGGTCTGGAACTGCGCGGCGCGGAAGATCTCGATGCCGATCTCGAACAGGATGCCCGCGAGCAGCGCGGCCGCGATGCCGGCCGGAATGCGCTTCATCAGCGTGTCGAACAGGCCGCTCACGCCGACGGCCGTCAGCAGCAGCGCGCATACGACGAACGCGCCGATCGCCTCGGGGTAGGGCACGCCGGGCAGCGACGCGATCAGCAGCGCGGCGCCGGGCGTCGACCACGCGACCACGACGGGCGCGCGGTAGCGCAGCGACAGGCCGATCGTCGTCACCGCCATGCCGATCGACAGCGCCCAGATCCACGACGAGATCTGCGCATCGGTGAGGTGGGCGGCGCGGCCGGCCTGGAACATCAGCACGAGCGAACTCGTGTAGCCGGTCATCATCGCGACGAAGCCGGCGACGAGCGCGGACACGGACGTATCGGCGAAAAAGCGGCGGCCGCCGGCGCGGCCGGCACTCGCGGTGGACGAAGGGTTCATGCTCTCTCCGGGGCGGCCGCTCGGATGCGGCCTGTATATCTGCGAGTGGGTGTCGTTACTTGCTGAGTGCGCGCATCGCGGTTTCGAGGCCCGCGAGCGTGAGCGGATACATGCGATGGCCGAGCAGGTCGCGGATGACCGCGACCGACTGCCGGTACTCCCATAGTCGCTCGGGCTCGGGGTTCAGCCATGCATGATGCGGAAACTGGTCGGCGAGACGACGCAGCCACACGGCGCCGGCTTCCGGGTTGTTGTATTCGACCGAGCCGCCGGGCTGCAGCACTTCGTACGGGCTCATCGTCGCGTCGCCGACGAAGATCAGCTTGTAGTCGGGCGTGAACTTGTGCAGTACGTCCCACGTCGCGGTGCGTTCCGCGTGGCGGCGGCGGTTGTTCTTCCACAGGTGGTCGTACACGCAGTTGTGGAAGTAGAAGAATTCGAGGTGCTTGAATTCGGCCTTCGCGGCCGAGAACAGCTCTTCGGTGCGCTTGATGTGGTCGTCCATCGAGCCGCCGACGTCCAGCAGCATCAGCACCTTCACGTTGTTGTGGCGCTCGGGCACCATCCGCAGGTCGAGCCAGCCCGCGTTCGCGGCCGTGCTGCGGATCGTGCCGGGCAGGTCGAGCTCCTCGGCGGCGCCTTCGCGCGCGAAGCGGCGCAGCCGCCGCAGCGCGACCTTGATGTTGCGCGTGCCGATCTCGACCGAATCGTCGTAGTCGCGGTACGCGCGTGCTTCCCACACCTTCACCGCGGTGCGGTTGCCGTTCGACGGGCCGCCGATGCGCACGCCTTCCGGGTTGTAGCCGCCGTGCCCGAACGGCGACGTGCCGCCCGTGCCGATCCACTTGTTGCCGCCTTCGTGGCGTTCCTTCTGCTCGTCGAGCAGCGCCTTCAAACGCTCCATCAGCTTGTCGAGCCCGCCCATCGCGTCGATCTGCGCCTTCTCCTCCGGCGACAGTTCGCGCTCGAGGCGCTTCTCGAGCCAGTCGAGCGGGATGTCGAACGCCTCGGACGGTAGCGTGGACACGCCATGGAAATACGCACCGAACGCCTGGTCGAACTTGTCGAAGTACTGCTCGTCCTTGACGAGCGTCATCCGCGCGAGGAAGTAGAACGCGTCGATCGACGGCGAGATCAGCCCGGCCTTCAGCGATTCGAGCAGCGTCAGGTATTCCTTCACCGAGACGGGCAGCTTGGCTGCGCGCAGCGCGTAGAAGAAATTGAGCAGCATGGCCGGGCCTTCGCGGGGTGAGGGAGGATTACCGGTTGTGCCGGTTCATGTAGACGAGCCGCTCGAGCAGGCTCAGATCCTGCTCGTTCTTCAGCAGCGCGCCCGCGAGCGGCGGCACGATCTGCTTCGCGTCCGCGCCGCGCAGCGCGTCGGCCGGGATGTTCTCGGCGAGCAGCAGCTTCAGCCAGTCGAGCAGTTCGGACGTCGACGGCTTCTTCTTCAGGCCCGACACGCCGCGCAATTCGAAGAAACTCTCGAGCGCCGCGCGCAGCAGTTCCTCGCGGATGTCGGGGAAGTGCACCGCGACGATCTTCTGCATCGTCGACGGATCGGGAAACTGGATGTAGTGGAAGAAGCAGCGGCGCAGGAATGCGTCGGGCAGCTCCTTCTCGTTGTTCGACGTGATGATGACGAGCGGGCGGTGCTTCGCGCGGACCGTCTCGCGCGTCTCGTACACGTGGAACTCCATCCGGTCGAGCTCGCGCAGCAGGTCGTTCGGGAATTCGATGTCGGCCTTGTCGATCTCGTCGATCAGCAGCACGCTCGGCTGCTCGGCGTCGAACGCCTGCCACAGCACGCCCTTGACGATGTAGTTCGCGATGTCCTTGACGCGCTCGTCGCCCAGCTGCGAATCGCGCAGCCGCGACACGGCGTCGTATTCGTACAGGCCCTGCTGCGCCTTGGTGGTCGACTTGATGTGCCACTGCAGCAGCGGCATGTCGAGCGCGGCGGCCACTTCCTCGGCCAGCATGGTCTTGCCGGTGCCGGGCTCGCCCTTGATCAGCAGCGGGCGTTGCAGCGTCAGCGCGGCATTGACCGCGAGCTTCAGATCGTCGGTGGCGACGTAGTGCGAGGACCCTTCGAAACGCATGGCGACGCTCTTCTTCATCGGGGAAAAAACCCAGTATAAGTCAGAAGGGCTGTCCGGGCGGGCCGCGCCCGCGTATCGTTGCAGGGCTGTGGCGGGGCGAACCGGGGCGCCGTATGGACGCGTTCCCCGCCGACGCGGTACAATCTGGCCGTTTTTTTTGGCCTGCGTGGCGACCGACAAGCAAAACGGCGCGGGCCGTTGCCGCTTCGGCGCCAGTTTCCCCTCAAGCTAGGTTACAAGAGCTATGAACAAATTCGTCGGCAAACACGTCGTTGTCGCAGCGCTCGTGGCGCTCGCGGGCAGCGCGCAGGCGGCCGGTGTGGTCGGCAACCCGAAGGACGGGGCGAGCAAGGCCGCCATGTGCATCGGTTGCCACGGCATCCAGGACTACCGCGCGGCGTACCCGGAGGTCTACCGGGTGCCTGTCCTCGGCGGCCAGAACCAGCAATACCTCGAGAACGCGCTGAAGGCCTACCGCAAGAAGGATCGTCACTTCCCGTCGATGAATGCGATCGCCGGCTCGCTGACCGACCAGGACATCGCGGATCTGTCGGCGTACTACGCCGCCCAGAAGGCCGACACGAAGGACAACCCCTACAAGTAAAGCGCGCGCCGCCGATCTCTCCGGCGGGACAGGAGCATTCATGAACAACGCATTCAAGACGGCGGCGGTTGCACTGGCGGCCGGCCTCGCGATCGGTACCGCGCACGCCGCGGACATCTCGAAGGGCAAGGAACTGGTCGAATCGCACAACTGCGCGGCCTGCCACGGCGCGCAGCTGAACAAGCCGATCAACGCGGAGTACCCGCGCCTCGCCGGCCAGCACGCCGACTATCTCGTGTGGGCGATGCGCCAGTACCAGATGGGGCTGACGAACCCGCTGATCGGCCGCAACAACGCGATCATGCAGGCGCAGGTACAGAACCTGTCGGTCAGCGACATGAAGGACATCGCGTCCTACATCGAGTCGCTGAAGGAAACCGACCTCGTGTTCAAGAAGTAAGCGCGACGGGCCTCACGGGCTCGCGCAGCAAGCTCACGGGCTCGCGCAGCAAGAATGCCCCGCCTCGGCGGGGTATTTTTTTGTCTGCGGCGCGGCTGTCCGCGGCTCGGTGCGGCGGGATGTGCCGGGCCTGCGC
>NZ_BBSK01000032.1:0-76392 GCF_001319805.1 Burkholderia sp. E168m22 | reverse complement strand
GCGCGACGCGCGGCGCAGGATGCGCTGCAGGTACGCGTCGGTATCGGGCGGCGTGTTGGTGCGCTGCGCTTCCCAGATCGTCTCGCCGAGGCATTCCATGATCGCGTGCTGCGCGTCGTGGGTCGAGTCGAGCTTCGCGGCCAGCTTGTCGTGCGCGGCGCGGATGCCGGGCGGCTGGTCGATCGACAACTGCTCGCTGATCGCGAGGTGCATCGACAGGTGCAGGAACGGGTTGGTGCGGCCTTCCTCGGGCGTGTAGTTGCGCGCCGCCGCGCCGTCGGCATCGGCCAGTTCGTCGTGGTACTCGGGATGCTCGACGATCCAGTCGGCCGCGATCGCTTCCAGCGGCGTGAGGATCTCGCCCGCGCGCTGCTTGCGCCAGGTCTCGGTGAAAAAGCGACGCACGTCGTCGCGGCTTGGATTGAACATGGTGGGGAAACGTCGTGATTCGGATGGCATCATGCCGCGTCGGGCATTGTACGCCGGCGCGACGGACGGCGCTGGCGCCGGCCCCCGGGAGCGGTCGGCGCGGAACGCGCGGCCGCCCGCCGCGCAACGGGTAAGCGCGGGCTAGGCTCGGCGCCGCCGCGCCGCTACACTCCGACGATTCCCGTCACGGCGCCCCGTTCGCCCGTTTCATCATGACCGCCACCGTTCGCTCATCGTCCGCCGCCCTGCAGGGCGCGTTCTACGTCGCGTTGTCCGCCGCCGCGTTCGGCGCGATGGCGATTTTCGGCCGCTATGCGTATGCGGCCGGCGTCGACGTGCTCGGGCTGCTGATCGTGCGCTTCGCGATCGGCGGCGCGGTGCTCGCGGCGATCGCACGGCACCGCCGCGTCGCCTGGCCGCGCGGCCGGGCGCTCGCGCCGCTGGTGGCGATGGGCGCGCTCGGCTACGTCGGGCAGTCGTTCTGCTATTTCAGCGCGCTGCAGCACGCGCAGGCGAGTCTCGTCGCGCTGCTGCTGTACCTGTACCCGGCGTTCGTCACGCTGCTCGCCGCGTGGTGGCTCGGCGAGCGCCTGACACGGGCGAAGGCCGTCGCGCTGGTGCTGTGCGTCGCGGGTTCGGCGCTGATGGTCGGCGGCGGGCACGGCGAGCCGCTCGGGATCGCGCTGGCGCTGGCCGCCGCGGTGATCTACTCGCTGTATATCGTCGGCGGCACGAAGGCGACGCGCGGCGTCGATCCCCTCGCGACCACCGCGATCATCTGCCTGTCGGCCACCGCGACGCTCGTCGCGATCGCCGTCGTGCGAACGGCGGGGTTCGGCGCGCCGCCGCGCTGGCCCGCGACGGCCGGCGGCTGGGCGTCGATGCTCGCGATCGCGCTGGTGTCGACGGTCGCGGCCATGCTTGCGTTCTTCGCCGGGCTCGAGCGGCTCGGGGCCGCGCGCACGTCGATGCTGTCGACGCTCGAACCGGTCGTGACGGTCGCGCTCGCGGCGCTGCTGTTCGGGGAAGCATTGTCGCCGCTGCAGTGGGCGGGTGGCGTCGCGATTCTGGCGGCCGTGCTGGCGCTCGTGCGCGCGGGCGGCGCGGCCGCCGACGACGCGACGGCGACATCCAACGCGTAAGCGGGGAAGGGAGCGGGCGTCGCGACGGCGCCTGCGGAACTCGCCCGCGCTGCCTGGCGCTTATTCGTTCGGCGGCGGCGTCTTCGGCCGGAACTCGCACAGCGGCTCGATCGCGCAGTGCCAGCATTCGGGCCGGCGGGCCTTGCACACGTAACGCCCGTGCAGGATCAGCCAGTGATGCGCATCCTGCAGGAATTCCTTCGGCGTGAACTTCTCGAGTGCGGCCTCGACGGCCCGCACGTCCTTGCCCGGCGCGAGCCCGGTGCGATTCGCGACGCGGAAGATATGCGTGTCGACCGCGATCGTCGGCTGGCCGAACGCGGTGTTCAGCACGACGTTCGCGGTCTTGCGGCCGACGCCCGGCAAGCCTTCGAGCGCTTCCCGATCGGCCGGCACCTCGCCGTCGTAGCGCTCGGGCAGGATTCGGCACGTCGCGACCACGTTCTTCGCCTTGGTGCGATAGAGGCCGATCGTCTTGATGTACTCGGTGACGCCTTCCTCGCCAAGCGCGACGATTTGTCGCGGGGTATTCGCGACCGGAAACATTTTCCGCATCGCCTTGTTGACCGACACGTCGGTCGCCTGCGCGGACAGCATCACGGCGATCAGCAGCTCGAACGGCGTCGAATATTCGAGCTCGGTGGTCGGATGCGGATTGAGGCTCTGCAGCGTTTCGTAGATCGCGCGTCGTTTGCTGGCGTTCATGGAGCGTTCTGGTCGGGCGGCGCGGACGGGCCGTCCGGATCGTCGTTGCCTGCGTCGTTGTCGTGGTCGTTGCTGCCCGATGCGGCTTCGGCATCGCGCTGCGCCTGCTGTTCGGCGAGCCGCTTGCGACGGGCCTCGGCCGCATCGATCTGCGCCTGGACGGCCGCGCTCACGCCTTCGGTATTCTTCGGCCCGGCGCCTTGCCCGGACAGTTCTTCCTTCTTCTTGCGCGCGCGTTCGAGTGCGGCGGCGATGATTGCGCGTTTCTTCGCTTCGGCGTCGTCGGCGGCCGGCGCGGCGGCCGGCGTGTCCGGCTGCGAACCGGGCTGCGCTGCAGAGGGCTCCGCAACCGGCTTGGCGGCACTGGCCGCGCGGCGGGCGGCAGCACGCGCGTCGGCGGCCTCGCGCTCGCGGCGCTCGCGCGCGAGCCGCAGGTCGTGGCGTTCGCGCGCGGCGTCGGCCTGTTCCTGCGACCACGCATCCCAACCCGTGCGATCGCCGGTCACCGGCAGCATCGCGATGCAGTCGACCGGGCACGGCGGGATGCACAGGTCGCAGCCCGTGCACAGCGACGCGACGATCGTGTGCATCTGCTTCGGCGCGCCGACGATCGCGTCGACCGGGCACGCCTGCATGCACAGCGTGCAGCCGATGCACAGGTTTTCGTCGATGAACGCGACCGCGCGCGGATGCTCGCTGCCGTTGACGGGGTTCAGCGGAATTACCGGCTTGCCGAGCAGGTTCGCGAGGCGCGCGATGCCTTCGGCGCCGCCGGGCGGGCACTGGTTGTAGTTCGCGTCGCCGGCGGCGATCGCCTCGGCGTACGGACGGCAGCCGTTATAGCCGCACTTCGTGCATTGCGTCTGGGGAAGCAGATCTTCGATGCGATCCGCGAGTGTTTTGGAGTCGGTCACGGTGACAACAGGCTGACAACGGGCGCAGCGGCGCCGAATGGCTCTCGGTCGGCCGCGCCGGGCGCGGCCGGAAAGGTTGGCCAAAGCTCGATTATCGCCGATTTCCCGCATTGCGCCGGACGCCGTCTATGCGCATAATCGAACCGCTTTTTTGCAGGGGCTCAGCAGGAGGGCGGCCGCCCGCGGCGCGCCCGTTCCAGGGCGGCCGGCGCCGAGGCGGTGGGGGTGTCGGTCCGAATCAAGCGGCTCACATAGCAAAGCGCCACCATGAATCAGCCAAAAATCAAAAGAGATCCTGAAGGTACGCGCCGCCGCATCCTGATGGCGGCAGCCGAAGAGTTCGCGAATGGAGGGCTGTTCGGCGCGCGCGTCGACCAGATCGCGCGCCGGGCCGAAACGAACGAGCGCATGCTCTATTACTACTTCGGCAGCAAGGAGCAGCTGTTCACGGCGGTGCTCGAACACGCGTTCTCCGCGCTGACCGAGGCCGAGCGCGTGCTGGATCTCGACGGCGTCGCGCCGGTCGAAGCCGTCACGCGGCTCGCGCATTTCGTTTGGGACTACTACCGCGACCATCCGGAGCTGCTCAGGCTCATCAACAACGAGAACCTGCACGAAGCGCGCTATCTGCACAAGTCGACGCGGATCCGCGAGATGATGTCGCCGATCGTCGCGAAGCTCGGCAACGTGCTGATGCGCGGCCAGAAGGCCGGGCTGTTCCGCGGCGACGTCGATCCGCTGCGCTTCTACGTGACGTTGTCCGGGCTCGGCTACTACATCGTGTCGAACCGCTTCACGCTCGCCGCGACGCTCGGCCGCGACTTCACCGACACCGACGAGCGCGCGGAGATGGTCCGGATGAACACTGAGGTGCTGCTCGCTTATCTGCTGCGGCGCTGACGCGACGAACGGACGAGCCGATGAGCTGCCCGCTCGCGGCCGCTGCCGAATAAAAAACGCCGCCGTTGCGTCAAGCAACGGCGGCGTTTTTGCGTCGGAACGCGGCGCGTCAGGCGGCCTTGCGGACCCGCGCGGCTTTTGCGCGCGGGCTGCCAGCCGTGCGTTTCGCGGCGGGCGCGGCCTTCGCGGCGGGCGTCCTGGCGGGCGCGACCGTCACGGCCGGCGCCTTCGCGCGCGTGCGTTTCGCGGCGGTGGCGCGCACCGCGGTTTCCGGCTCCGGCTTGGCGGCCGGCACGACGCCGATCGCGGTTGCATCCTGGGCATCGACGGGCAACTTCGTCGCGCCGGGCTTGGGCTCCAGCGCATGGTCGCGAATGAAGTCGCGCAGTTGCGGATAGATGATCGTGCGCCAGCGACGGCCCGAGAAGATCCCGTAGTGGCCGCATTTCTCGGCGGTCAGGCTGCGGCGATCGTCTTGCGGAATGCCCGTGCACAGCTCGTGCGCGACGTGCGTCTGGCCGCTGCCCGAGATGTCGTCGAGTTCGCCCTCGATCGTCATCAGCGCGGTGTGCTTGATGTCCTGCGGCCGCACGCGCTCGCCTTCGACGTCCCACGTGCCTTCCGCGAGCCGGAATTCCTGGAACACGACGCGGATCGTCTCGAGGTAATACTCGGCGGCCATGTCCAGCACCGCGTTGTACTCGTCGTAGAAGCGGCGGTGCGCTTCGGCGTCGTCCTCGTCGCCGCGCAGCAGGCTCTGGTAAAAATCCCAGTGCGATTGTGCGTGCCGCTCCGGGTTCATCGCGACGAAGCCGGTGTGCTGCAGGAAGCCCGGATACACCTGGCGGCCTTCGCCCGGATAGTTCGCGGGCACCGTGTGGATCACGTTGTTCTCGAACCACGCGGTCGAATGCTGCGTGGCGAGCGAGTTCACCGACGTCGGGCTGCGGCGCGCGTCGATCGGGCCGCCCATCATCGTCATCGTGAGCGGCGTGTCCTCGCCGCGGCTCGCCATCAGCGAGATCGCCGCGAGCACCGGCACCGTCGGCTGGCATACCGAGATCACGTGCAGGTTGCGCGCGCCGATGTGACGGATGAATTCCTGGATGTACGCGATGTAGTCGTGCAGGTGGAACGGGCCCGTCTCGACCGGCACCATCCGCGCGTCGATCCAGTCGGTGATGTAGACCTTGTGATCCTGCAGCAGCGTGCGTACGGTGTCGCGCAGCAGCGTCGAGTGGTGGCCCGACAGCGGCGCGCAGACCAGCACGACCGGCTCGTCCTTCAGTTGCGTGACGGCGTCGGCGTCGTCCGAATAGCGCTTGAAGCGCAGCAGGCGGCAGAACGGCTTCTCGATGATCGTCTGCTCGACGATCGGGATGTTGTGGCCGTCCTTGACGATCTGATGAATGTTGAATTCCGGCTTCTCGTAATCCTTGCCGAGCCGATACATCAGCTCATAGGCAGCCGCCATCCGCGGGGCACCGGGCATCAGCGAGAACGGGCTGGACGGATTCGCGAACGACTTCGAGGCGGCCTGGGCCCAGGCCGTGAGCGGGCTCAGCATCGCCCGCTGGAATTCGTGCAGTTGGTAAAGCATGCAGGCTACTCCCGCGTGGGGGACGGTGCGCAAGGGCGGCGTGAGGCGTCGCGGCGTGCCGTGTGGGTCAGCGACCGGCCATGTTGCATTGCAGCCGGACAATCTCGCCGATCATATCGGACAACGATCGGTGGTGCAATGCAACATTTCCCCGGGTTTTCATCAAAGTGTTGCGATTTGACGATCTCTGAACAAGGCCCGCGCGCGCCGTTCAGCGGCCCGTAGCCACGGCCGGCGCGGGCTGGCCGGCCGCGCGCGCCATCGCGTCTTCATGGTGCATCAGGTTCATCGCGGTGTGCACGAGCGCCACGTGCGAGAACGCCTGCGGGAAGTTGCCGACGAGCCGCCCGGCGACCGGGTCGTATTCCTCCGCGAGCAGCCCGAGGTCGTTCGACAGCGCGAGCAGGCGGCTGAAGAGCCGATGCGCGTCGTCGATCCGGCCGAGCAGCGCATAGCTGTCGACCAGCCAGAAGCTGCACGCGAGAAACGTGCCTTCGCCCGGCGGCAGGCCGTCGTCGTATTCGGTCGTGCGGTAGCGCATCACGAGCCCGTCGTGCAGCAATTCCCGTTCGATCGCCTCGACCGTGCCGACGATGCGCGGGTCTTCCGGCGGCAGGAAGCCGAGCTGCGGCAGCAGCAGCACGCTTGCGTCGAGCTCGTCGCTGCCGTAGCTCTGCGCGAACGCCTGCTTGCCTTCGTGCCATGCGTTGGCGCAGACGTCCGCATGGATCTGCTCGCGCAGCGCGCGCCAGCGGTCGAGCGAGCCGGGCAGCCGGAACATCTCCGCCGACTTGATCGCGCGGTCGAACGCGACCCACGCCATCACCTTCGAGAACGTGAAATGGCGACGGCCGCCGCGCGTTTCCCAGATGCCTTCGTCGGGTTCCTGCCAGATCTTCTCGAGGTGATCGAGCAGCGCGCACTGCACGGACCAGACCGTGTCGTCGGCCTGCAGGCCGCCCACGCGCGCAAGGTGCAGCGCGGCCATCACCTCGCCGAACACGTCGAGCTGGAGCTGGTTCGCGGCGCCGTTGCCGACGCGCACCGGCAGCGAGTCCTGGTAGCCGGGCAGCCAGTCGAGCTCCATTTCCGGCAGCCGGCGCTCGCCGGCGATTCCGTACATGATCTGGATCTGCTCGGGCGAGCCGGCCATCACGCGGCCGAGCCACGTGCGCCACGCACGCGCCTCGTCGTAGTAGCCGCCGCGCATCAGCGCGAGCAGCGTGATCGTCGCGTCGCGCAGCCAGCAGTAGCGGTAGTCCCAGTTGCGGTTGCCGCCGATCTTCTCCGGCAGCGACGTGGTCGGCGCGGCGACGATGCCGCCGGTCGGCTCGTACGCGAGCGCCTTCAGCGTGATCAGCGAGCGGCGCACGGCGGCCGCGTAGCGGCCCTGCACCTGACAGCGGCCCGACCATTCGAGCCAGTAGTTCTCGGTGCGCGCGAGCATCGACAGCGGATCGCGCGCGGGCGGCAGCCGCATGTGCGACGCCGCGTAGCCGAGCGAGAACGGCACGCGCTCGTCGGCGCCGACCGTGAATTCCGCGAGCGTGTGGAGGTTCTTGCCGGTGAGCGGCACCGGCGTGCGCAGCACGACGGTATCGGGGCCGGCGATGGCCTTCATGCCGTCCTCGCGGGTCAGTTGCGTGACCCACGGAATCGAGAAACCGTAGTCGAAGCGCAACACGAGTTCCATGCGCATCTTCATCTTGCCGTGGCGGCCGACGACGATCCGCACCAGTTCGGACCAGCCGTTGCCGGGCGGCATGAAGTCGATCACGGTGACGGCGCCGTCGGCGCTTTCGTAATCGGTCTCGAGAATCAGCGTGTCGCCGCGATAGCGGCGGGTCGTGTGCGTGATCGCGGCGTCGGCGGCCGGAGCAAGCAACCAGCGGCCGTGCTCGGGCGTGCCGAGCAGCGCCGCGAAGCAGGCGCCCGAATCGAAGCGGGGCCAGCACAGCCAGTCGACGGAGCCGTCTTTTGCGATCAGCGCGGCCGTGTGGCCGTCGCCGACGAGGGCGTAGTCTTCGATCAGGGCGGGCATGGGCAGGCGATCCTTGGGTATTCGAGTTTCACAATGCGGACGTCGACGCCCTCGACTTCACGCGCGGGCGCCGCGCCCCGTATACTCGGCCGGGCGGCGGAGCGCGTGAACGGCCGGCGTTTCGTCCTATCTCAACACTTGAAGCGACTCGATGCAAGGAGGATTCAATGCCCAACCGTTTACGCGAGCGTGACGCACGCGCTTCGACACGAGGGTTCCCGCTTAGGTTCGCTCACTGGATGAAAGGTTTCGCGATCGTGCTTTCCCTGTCCGCGACCCACGCATTCGCGCAGCAATCGTCCGCCCCGGCCGACGGCGTCTACAACCTGCTCGTCGGCACCTATACGGGCGGCGGCAGCGACGGGATTTACGTTTACCGCTTCGATACCAAGAGCGGCAGCGTCGCGCCGGTGTCGTCGGCGAAGACCGTGAATCCGTCGTACCTGTTGCCGAGCCGCGACGGTCGCACCGTCTACGCGGTCAACGAACTGCCCGGCGACGACGGGCCGGCGACGCAGCGCGGCGGCGTGAGCGCGTTCCGCTTCGACGCGAAGACGGGCGCGCTGAGCTTCATCGACCGCGTATCGTCGGAAGGGAACGATCCGTGCTATCTCGCGCTGTCGCCGGACGGCAAGTACCTCGTCACCGCCAACTACTCGGTCGCGGCCGACCCGGGCGGCAGCTTCGCGGTGCTTCCGCTGCGCGACGACGGCGCGGTCGGTCAGGCAGTGCTGACGGTCCACCACGAAGGCACCGGGCCGGTGAAGGGCCGCCAGGACGGCGCGCACGTGCATTCGACGGTGTTTTCGCCGGACGGCCGCTATCTGTTCGTGCAGGATCTCGGCGCGGACAAGATCTACGGCTACCGCTACACGGTGGACGGCAGCCGCGGGCTGATCAGCCCGACCGACACGCGCTACACGCCGGTGAAGGCGGGCTCGGGCCCGCGTCACATGGTGTTCAGCGCCGACGGCCGGTTCGCGTACGTGACGAGCGAACTCAACGCGTCGGTCGAGGTGTTCGGCTATCACGACGGCAAGCTGACGCCGATCGAGACGCTGCCGATGACGGCGCCCGGCTTCAAGGGCAAGGTCGGCGGCGGCGCGATCCACCTGTCGCCGGACGGCCGCTTCCTGTACGCGAGCAACCGCGGCGACGCGAACGACCTCGTGATCTACGCGGTGAACAAGGCCGACGGCCGGCTGAAGCACGTCGGCCGCCAGTCGAGCCTCGGCAAGACGCCGCGCGAGTTCCTGATCGATCCGACCGGCAAGTGGCTGATCGTCGGCAACCAGGACAGCGACACGTTCTACGTGTTCAGTCGCGATGTCGAAACGGGGCAGCTCGGCGCGAATCCGCAGAAGATCGCGGTCGGCAAGCCGGTCGATTTCAAGCTGGTGCCGGTCGCCCAGTAAATCGCGGGGATTCCCGGCTGATGCAAGAAGGGCGCTGCCGATGCAGCGCCCTTCGTATTTCAGGCAGTCGGTTTCACGACGCGCCCATGTCGATGAACGGCGGCCGGCGGGCCGCCTGCCTCAGTCGGCCGCAGCCGGCACGAGCACCTCGCGGCTGCCGTTGATGCCCATCGCCGACACGAGGCCGGCCGCCTCCATCTGCTCGACGAGCCGCGCCGCGCGGTTGTAGCCGATGCGCAACTGCCGCTGCACCGACGAGATCGACGCGCGCCGCGTGCGCACGACGAACGCGACGGCTTCGTCGTACAGCGGATCGGCTTCCGCGTCCGGCGCGTCGCCGAACAGGTCCTGCGTCGCGCCGTCGGCGGCCGGGCCGTCGAGGATGCCTTCCTCGTATTGCGGCTCGCCGAACTGCTTCAGGTACTCGACGATCCGGTGCACTTCCTCGTCGGCGACGAACGCGCCGTGCACGCGCTGCGGATAACCGGTGCCCGGCGGCAGGAACAGCATGTCGCCCATCCCGAGCAGCGACTCCGCGCCCATCTGGTCGAGGATCGTGCGCGAATCGATCTTCGACGATACCTGGAACGCGACGCGCGTCGGGATGTTCGCCTTGATGAGGCCGGTGATCACGTCGACGGACGGCCGCTGCGTCGCGAGGATCAGGTGGATGCCGGCCGCGCGCGCCTTCTGCGCGAGGCGGGCGATCAGTTCCTCGATCTTCTTGCCGGCGACCATCATCAGGTCGGCCAGCTCGTCGATCACGACGACGATCAGCGGCAGCGTCGACAGCGGCTCCGGATCCTCGGGCGTCAGCGAGAACGGGTTGCCGATCTTCTTTTCCTTCGCTTCCGCGTCGCGGATCTTCTGGTTGAAGCCCGCGAGGTTGCGCACGCCGACGGCCGACATCAGCCGGTAGCGCTTCTCCATTTCGCCGACGCACCAGTTCAGCGCGTTCGCCGCGAGCTTCATGTCGGTGACGACCGGCGCGAGCAGATGCGGGATGCCTTCGTAGACCGACAGCTCGAGCATCTTCGGGTCGATCATGATGAGCCGCACGTCTTCCGGCGTCGCCTTGTACAGCAGCGACAGGATCATCGCGTTGATCGCGACCGACTTGCCCGAACCCGTCGTGCCGGCCACGAGCATGTGCGGCGCCTTCGCGAGATCGGTGACGACCGGGTGGCCGGTGATGTCCTTGCCCATCGCGATCGTCAGTTGCGACGGCGAATGCTGGTATTCGCGTGCGGCAAGAATTTCCGACAGGCGGATCATCTGGCGCTTCGCGTTCGGCAGTTCGAGGCCCATGCAGGTCTTGCCGGGGATCGTCTCGACGACGCGGATCGACGTGAGGCCGAGGCCGCGCGACAAGTCCTTCATCAGGCCGACGATCTGGCTGCCGCGCACGCCGAGCGCGGGTTCGATCTCGAAGCGCGTGATCACGGGGCCAGCCGACGCGCCGACCACCGTCACCGGCACCTTGAATTCCTGCAGCCGCTGTTCGATCACCTGCGCGGTTTGCGCGAGGTGTTCGTCGGTGATCATTTCGACGTCGTCGGACGCGGGCTCGAGCAGGTCGAGCGTCGGCAGTTCGACGTTGAACGACGCGGGTGCGTGGAATTCGAACGCGTTCGGGCGCGGCGGGCGGGCTGGGGTATCGGCTTGGGCGGGGCCGGTTGCCTCGATTGGATGGGAGGCCGGTGCGCCGATCGGCGGGGCTGCCGGCGATGGCGGCGCGGAAACGACGGTTGCCGGCGTGGTCGGCAGGTTCGCGCCGGGGACGGTTGCCGCTAGCGGTGCCGTGGTCGGTGCTGCCGTCACGTCATGCGACATGGACCAGCCCGACGATGAGACGGCAGGGGCGGGCGATGTCGTGAACGTCTGAGTCGCGGCCGGGGCGGCGGCTGGGACGGACGCGATCGACGGAGCCTGCGTCGCGGTGGCCGCCCCGATGGACGTCAGCGGCCCGGCCGCGGCGACAGGCGCGCTGGCGATCGGGTGCGCTGGCGTGGCGGCGTCCGTGGTCGTCGGCGCGAGCGCGCTGAAGGACGTGAAGGACGTCGACGTCGCGGCGGACGCGGTTGGTGATACGGGCAGGCTGATTGGCGGCTGCGGAGCGACCGCGCCCGATGCGCTGAATGGAGCGAAGGTCGTCGTACCGGTCGACGTGGCTGCTGTGTCGACAGGAAATGCCGATGCCGACGGGGACGACGGCGCGGCGATCGATGTGGACGTGAAAGTCGCGGGCATCGCGGTAGCCGGCACCGGCGTTACGGGCGCCTGCGCAGTCGAACCGAACGTCGAAACCGATGCGCCAGTCGTCGACGGCATCACGGCAGGCGCATCGGTCGATGCAGGCGTCGAGGCGCGGGAAAGCGAACCGTCAGTCAGGTCCGTGGCACCGGCCGGCGATGCCGACGCGACGGAAGTAACGGGTGGTGCCGAGGCGGCCGGTTGCGACGGCGAAGCGGACGCCGTGCCGGTTACGCCGACGGGCGAAACTGCGGTAGCGACGGGCGCGATGTTCGATGCGGAGGCCGGCGCGGATGCGTGTGCAGTCGAGCCATGAGCCGTGCCGGTCAGCGGCGATGCATTGACGGCCGAAGCCGCCGAGGTTGCGGCGAACGGCTGAACCGCCGGCGATTTCGGCGGTTCAGCGGCAACGGTCGTTTGTGTCGCTGCGGGCGGTATCGTCGGCGCGGTCCAATATGTAGCGGGCGTCGCGCGTTGAGCGACCGCCGACAGCGGTGCCGCGGGTTCCGCCGCCTCGACCGGCTTGACGGCGTCCGGCACGTGATTCGATACCGCCGGTGCCGATGTTGCCGCAATCGACGTGGTCCCCGAAGCTGCGCTCACGGACGTTCCCGCGAGCGACGAAGCGGGCAGGGCAGCGAACGGAACGATGCCGTCGGCAGGCTTCGCGGCGGCGTGCGGATCGGCAGCCCCTTGAGGCACGCGGGCCGAAGCGGCGCGATCGATTGCGGACGCCGGTTGCGCGTCGGCGTGGTCGTCGATATCGACGGAGCCGGTCGCTTTGCCGGTGTCGAGGTCGCGAACCGCTGCGTCGCCTCCTTGTGTGAAGGCTGAATGCGCGGATTGCGGTCCCGCGGTGACTGCCGGCGGCTCGGCGATCGGGTTTCCGGTCGACACGTCGAGCGCCGGAACCGGCGCGCTGACGACATCTTCCCAAGGCGCGACGTCGATGGGTGCGTCGATCGACGGTGCTGCGACCCCGAATGCCGGCGCGGCGGGCGTAGCGTCGACGTGACGGATTGCGTCGTCGGCGCGATGCGAGAACGCGGCATCGTCGATGGCGGTATTCGACCGTGCGTTCGGTTCAGCGTCACCGAATGCAGGAGGGGACAAATCGCCAACCGGAGCCTGCGCGATGCCGGACTGCGCCGGCATGAAGGCGTCGAGCACGATCGGCGCGTTGTCGTCGTATGCGGGCGCGGCATCGTGTTCAGCCGGAGCATTGGCGCCCTGGGCTGCGATGCCGTGCGTCGCGGAGCCGAACGCATTCGACACGGTCGCCGATGCCGGCGCGGCCACGCTGCCGGCTGCGGCGGCGACACCGGCCACGGCAGCGGCTGCTGCCGCCGTGTGCGCTGCATCGCCGGACGGCGTGCCGCCCAGCGACGCCCATTGCGCGGTGCTGGCCTCGATCGAACGCAGCGTGTCGTGAACGCTCGGTGCGGGCGTAATCGGCGCCGCCGGCTTCTCGTTCCACGCATAGAGCGGCGCGCGCGCCGGCGCGGGCGGCGCCGGGCGGCGTCGTGCCGCGTCCGTCGACAGGCCGGCTGGCGTCGCTCCTGTGACCGGGCGCACCGGCGGACGCGGCGGCTGCGTAGCAGCCGGTCGCGGCGTGACCGTGGCGCGCGGCGCCGTCTGCGTCAGCGCGGCGGTGGTTGGGCGTGCGGCGGTCGGGCGCGGTCGGACAGGTTCGAATCCGACCGGAAGCGGCGCCGGTGCGGGGCGCGGCACTTGCGTGTTCGCTGCCGCGCGCGCGAGGCTGGCGGTGCTGCCGGTGGTCGGCGGCGGCATCGCGCTGGCCGGGATCGGCGCGGGCGCCGCGGGCGTGCGCTGCGGCGCGCTCGGCTTCAGCCAGCCCGACGGCGCGACGGGTTCCGCAAGGGGGCGCGGCGGGGTCTTGCTGCGCGGCTTCGGCCGTGCCTGCGGATCGGGTTTCCACACTGTCGGGCGCGAATACCGGCCGTTCTGGCGCGGCGCCATCGAGTTGACGGTATGCGCGGTGGTCGGCTGCACGACGTCGTCGTCGCGATGCAATGCACTGCGCGGCAGGTCGGCGATCCCGCGCGCGTCGTCGTCGCCGCCGTCGCGCGACAGCTTGACGCCGAACGACGTGTCGACCCACGCGGCGAACTGCCGCCAGCCGATGCCGGTCAGCCACGGCAAGCCGGCGAAGAACAGCACGACCATCGCGACCGGCGTGCCGATCGGGCCGAGCACGTGGGCGAAGCCGGCGGAGAACGCATGGCCGAGCGCGTTCGTGTCGGGGCCCGACAGCGGGCTCGTCAGCGTGCAACTGGCGACGAATACCGCGGCGAAGCCGAGCCACAGGCGGATCGAGCCGCGGCCGGCAAGCCCGCCGCCGCCGGGCAGCATCGCCTGCACGAGACGCCAGAAGAGAAGGAGGAACCAGACGGCGGAGATGCCGAACCAGCCGAAGACAACCGTGTGCATGCTTTGAAACAGGAGTGGGGAGGGGCGCGCGGGGCGCGACCCGCCGAGTTTAACCGGCCGGCGAACAAGACTCTAACGCGGCGTGATTCCGATTCACGCCGCGCGACGCACGTGGGCGGCACATGCGCGTCGTGCGCCACGCGAAGGCGGTCGGTCGGCCTCCGCGCGCGCCGTGCATCAGGGGCTCCGGTGCGTGAACGTCAGCGTTGCGCCGGCCTGGGTCACGATCTGCAATTGCTGGGGCGCGCGCATCTGCACGCCGGTCTTGTCGACGTGGGCGAGCGCGTCGAGATACGCGGATTCGAGCTGGCCGCCGAGCGTGTTCGGGCAGGCCATCCGCGTGCCGGCGAGCGGGCCGAAGCTCAGCAGGCCGTTCTTGACCGCATAGGTGCCCATGTAGCGATTGCAGCCCGAGAACCCGCTCGCGCGCCGGATGCCCGACTCGGTCGACAGTGCGAGCTTGATCGGCTCGCCGTTGTCGCCGTGCGGGATCGCGCGTTGCGTGCCGTCGGCGTTCACCCAGCTGGTGAGTTCCCAACTCGTGTCGTCGAGCAACTGGACGGCGGCCGGGTTGTACGGGTCGGGCGCGGGGGCGGCGGAATCGGGATGGGTCGGCATCGTGCAGGCGGCGAGAAGCGTGGCAAGCGTCAACGCGCAAAGCGGCGCGCGCAACGGGCGAAGCAGGCCGGTGCGTGCGCGTGCGGCCGCGGACAGGTGGGACATGAGCCTCGTTCCTCTTCGGATTCTGATCAAGGCGTAAGAGTAACGCACCCGCCCCGCGGCAGGCGAGCCGACACTTCGCGCGCGAAAACGTTCGCAGCCCGCCCACGGGCCTCGCGCGACATGGCGCCGGGGGCGGCCAAACGGCCCAAACCGGCCCGGATGCCCGTGTTAACATCGAAGCCGTTTTCGTCCTCCAACAGAACCAGCGGGAAATCACATGCAGATCGGTCAGCGGCTCGGTACGCCGCTTTCACCCTCGGCCACGCGCGTCATGCTGCTCGGCGCGGGCGAGCTCGGCAAGGAAGTCATCATCGCGTTGCAGCGTCTCGGCGTCGAAGTCGTCGCGGTCGATCGCTATCCGGACGCGCCCGGCCATCAGGTCGCGCATCGCGCGCACGTGATCGACATGACGGACCCGGCCGCGCTGCGGGCGATCGTCGAGGCCGAGCGTCCGCACCTGATCGTCCCCGAGATCGAGGCGATCGCCACCGACGCGCTCGCGGCGATCGAGGCGGCCGGCCTCGCCGAGGTGATCCCGACCGCGCGCGCGACGCAGCTCACGATGAATCGCGAAGGGATTCGCCGGCTCGCGGCCGAGGAGCTCGGCCTGCCGACTTCCCCGTATGCGTTCGCCGATTCGTTCGAGGCATTCAGCGCGGCCGTCGCGAAGATCGGCATGCCGTGCGTCGTGAAGCCCGTGATGTCGTCGTCGGGCAAGGGGCAGTCGGTCGTGAAGACCGACGCCGACGTGAAACCCGCGTGGGACTACGCGATGGCGGGCGGGCGTGTGAACCACGGCCGCGTGATCGTCGAGGGCTTCGTCGATTTCGACTACGAGATCACGCAGCTGACCGTGCGCGCGATCGACCCGGCGACGCTCGACACGCGTACCTACTTCTGCGAACCGGTCGGCCACGTGCAGGTGGCGGGCGACTATGTCGAATCGTGGCAGCCGCAGCCGATGAGCGCGGTGGCACTCGAGAAATCGCGCGAGATTGCGCACAAGGTGACCGAGGCGCTCGGCGGGCGCGGCCTGTTCGGCGTCGAGCTGTTCGTGCGCGGCGACGACGTCTGGTTCTCCGAGGTGAGCCCGCGGCCGCACGATACGGGCCTCGTCACGCTCGCCTCGCAGCGCCAGTCGGAATTCGAGCTGCACGCGCGGGCGATTCTCGGGCTGCCGGTCGATCCGGCGCTCGGCACGCCGGCTGCGTCGGCGGTGATCTACGGCGGCCTCGACGAGCGCGGAATCGCGTTCGAAGGCGTGCGCGACGCGCTCGCGGTGCCGGGCGCGGACTTGCGCCTGTTCGGCAAGCCGGAAAGTTTTGCGAAGCGACGCATGGGCGTCGCGCTGGCAACCGGCGCGACCGTCGACGAAGCCCGCGAACGCGCGAAGCGCGCGGCCGCGGCCGTCCGGCCCGTGTCGGCGCGCTGACGGAACGAGGAGAGGACGATGGCGTCGAGAGCGTTGCGTATCGGAAAGCTGGGCGTCGCGCTGGCGCTCGTCGCGAGTCTCGCGGGCTGCGGCCTCGCGGCCGCGCCGTGCCGGGTGGCGTCGGCCGGACTCAAGATCGTGCCGCTCGTCGGCCATGTCGCCGCGGCGCCGACCGATGCGTGCGCGGATGTGATCGATCCCTGATTCCGGCAAGCCGCCGAGCCTCCCTATAAACAATAACCGCGCGCCCCGCGAGGGCGCGCTTTCCACCCGTCTCGTGAGAGGACCTGCATGATTCGCCAAACCCTCGCCGCGCTTGCGCTCGCCGGCACCGCCGTTTCCGTCGCGCATGCCGCGCAACTGACCGTCGAGGAGATCGACGCCGACGCGCGCCAGCAAACCGTCTACCAGTGCGCGAACCAGAAGCAGCCCGTGCGCGTGTCGTACTGGCTCGCGGGCAACGGCCAGAGCTTCGCGCTCGTGCCGGTCGACGGCAAGCAGATGCTGTTCGTCGATACGGTGTCGGCATCGGGCGCGCGCTACCAGGCCGGCCGCTATACGTGGTGGACGAAGGGCAAGGAAGCGACGCTGCGCGACGAGATCGCCGACCCGAAGTCGCCGCCGCTGCTGGGCGACTGCGCGCAGGTCGAGAAGAAAAAGAAGAAGGGCTGAGCGGCGGGCGCGATCGCGGAGCGTATTCATCCGTGTTGACCGCTGTCGGGCTGAAGGCTCGACACGCGGGTTGGCGGCGGGGCGTGCTGATGCGAGGCTCCCGGATCGAACCCTTAATCGAGTTCATCGGCCGATACGGATACCCCGATCGACCAACCGCCGGCCCGCACGGGCGGGAGCAGGGCCGCCGCGCGAACCGCCGTCGTGGCCGTTCGCGGCGTTGTCACGGACAGATTCCCGCACGGTGCTACAATACGGCCCTTTCCGCCGGCATTCGCGCCGAACGGAGTCCGCACGGTCTGGCGTCCAGCGTTCGCATTGAACCGGTCCCAAGCACCAGAGCGGCGCCGCGCGGCGCGCCGCGGCTCCGTCTATTTCCGAATTGTGATGAGCGCAGGCCCGGCCGGCCTGACGCACGATGTCCCCGCCGCGCCTTTTGAGCGAAACGCCACCATGTCCGATTCTGTCGCCAAGCCCGTCGACGCAACCTTCGATCAATTCGGCCTTGCCCCCGATATCCTGAAAGCCATTGTGGAGCAGGGCTATACGACGCCGACGCCGATCCAGGCGCAGGCCATTCCGGTCGTGCTCGCCGGCCGCGACGTCATGGGCGCCGCGCAAACGGGCACCGGCAAGACCGCGAGCTTCTCGCTGCCGATCATCCAGCGTCTGCTGCCGCAGGCCAACACGAGCGCGTCTCCGGCGCGCCACCCCGTGCGGGCGCTGATCCTCACGCCGACCCGCGAACTCGCCGACCAGGTCGCCGCGAACGTGCACGCATATGCGAAGCACACGCCGCTGCGCAGCGCGGTGGTGTTCGGCGGCGTCGACATGAATCCGCAATCGGCCGAACTGCGCCGCGGCGTCGAGATCCTGATCGCGACCCCGGGCCGCCTGCTCGACCACGTGCAACAGAAGACGGCGAACCTCGGCCAGGTGCAGATCCTCGTGCTCGACGAAGCCGACCGGATGCTCGACATGGGTTTCCTGCCCGATCTGCAGCGCATCCTGAACCTGCTGCCGAAGGAGCGTCAGACGCTGCTGTTCTCCGCCACCTTCTCGGGCGAAATCAAGAAGCTCGCGTCGACCTATCTGCGCAACCCGCAGACGATCGAGGTCGCGCGCAGCAACTCGACGAACGCGAACGTCACGCAGATCGTCTACGACGTCGCCGAAGGCGACAAGCAGGCGGCCGTCGTGCAATTGCTGCGCGATCGCGGCCTCAAGCAGGTGATCGTGTTCTGCAACAGCAAGATCGGCGCGAGCCGCCTCGCGCGCAATCTCGAACGCGACGGCGTGGTCGCGTCGGCGATTCACGGCGACAAGACGCAGATCGAGCGGATGCAGGCACTCGACGCGTTCAAGCGCGGCGAGATCGAGGCGCTGGTCGCGACCGACGTGGCCGCGCGCGGCCTCGATATCGCCGAGCTGCCGGCCGTGATCAACTTCGACCTGCCGTTCAGCGCGGAAGACTACGTGCACCGGATCGGCCGTACCGGCCGCGCGGGCGCGACGGGCGACGCGCTGTCGCTGTGCAGCCCGAACGAGCGCAAGCAACTCGCCGATATCGAGAAGCTGATCAAGCGTCCGCTCGACGTGCAGACGCTTACGATCGACAAGCCGGCACGCCAGCGTCACGACGAACGTGGCGGCGAGCGCAACAACAGTGAGCGCGGCGGCGAACGGGGTGGCGAACGCGGAGGTCGGCGCGATCGCGACGAGCATCGCGGTGCATCGGGCCGCCGCTCGGGCAGCACCGAGCGCGGCAGCCATCATCGCCGCCACGAAGCGCCGGTCGACGATTTCTTCCTGAAGCCGTACGAGCCGTCGGCGTCGGCGAAGCAGCCGGACGATGCGCAGCCCGCGCAGCAGCCCGAGAAGAAAGGGCCGAAGCGCCAGGTTGCCGCGCTGCTCGGTGGCTTTGGGATGCCGCGCAAGCCGTCGGCGTAAGCCGGACGGAGCGGCGGGGCGGCGTGTGAGCGCTGCCGGACAAGCGGGTGCATGCGATGAGCATGTGCCCATTTTTCATTGGGCGACGTGATCGGGGCGGTGTGCAGCAGGGAGTATCGCTTGACGCGCAGGGGAGGGACTTTCGACACCGAGTCGTCAGCCGGCGTGGCGCTCAGGCTTCCGTCATGCTTTCATGCGAGCGGATGCAACGCTCGCGGAGGCCGGCGCGTAGTCGGCACGGGCCGGTGTCCTGCAAGCGACTCAACCGGCGCGCGGCCCGAAGCGACGCGCCCACGCATCGGTCGCGGCCGTGTAGAACGCGTCGAGCGTCCCGCCCGGCAGATCGCCATCGTTGGCCAGGCCGAGATGCGCGGCCGCAGCCTGCAGCGCGGGCAGCGGATCGTTGCGTTCGAGCGCTGTCGCGCCCGTCTGCTTGCTGAGCTTTTCGCCGTTCGCATCGACGACGACCGGCACGTGCAGGTACTCGGGCGTCGGCACGCCGAGGCAGCGCTGCAGGTAGATCTGGCGTGCGGTCGAGTCGAGCAGGTCGGCGCCGCGTACGACGTGCGTGATGCCGGCATCGGCATCGTCGACGACGACCGCGAGCTGATACGCCCACTGGCCGTCCGCGCGTTTCAGCACGAAGTCGCCCACTTCGGCCGCGAGGTTCTGCGATTGCGTGTGCTGCCAGCGGTCGGCGAACGTGACGACCGCGTCGCAGCCGTCCGGCACGCGCAGCCGCCATGCGCGTGCGGGCTTGCCGTGCAGGCCGGTGCGACAGGTGCCCGGATACGCGAGCGTCGTGTGGCGTTCATGGGCGGCGCGCAGTGAATCAGCGATCTCCTTGCGCGTGCAGCCGCACGGATAGACGAGCCCCGCCGCGACGAGCTGCTCGAGCGCGGCCGTGTACGCCGCGTCGCGCGTGCTTTGCCAGACGGGCGGCTCGTCGGGCGTCATGCCGAAATGCGCGAGCATCGCGAGGATGTCGTCGGCCGCGCCGGGCACCGTGCGCGGGCCGTCGAGATCCTCGATGCGCACGAGCCATGTGCCGCCGTGCGCGCGTGCGTCGAGCCAGCTTGCGAGCGCGCCGACCAGCGAGCCGAAGTGCAGCGGGCCGGTGGGCGAAGGCGCAAAGCGGCCGCGATAGCCGGGGTTCATCGGCGGTGCGCGGTGCGATGCGCCGTTACGCGGCGCTGGCGGCCTGCGCGCAGGCGGGGCACGACTTGCCGGGCACGTAGCTCGGCGATTGTTGCGCTTCCGGCGTGACGACCGCACGGCACGCGAAGCACGTGACGTTCTCGGTGGGCTGGAGCTGCGGGTTCAGCGCGGTGCGGTAGTCGAACACGAAGCAGTCGCCGTGATAGTGCGCGCCGCCGACTTCCTCGAAGTACTTCAGAATGCCGCCTTCGAGCTGGTACACGTTGTCGATGCCGATTTCCTTCATGTGGATCGCGGCCTTTTCGCAGCGGATACCGCCGGTGCAGAACGACACGACCGTCTTGCCTTCGAGATCGGCGCGGTTTGCGTCGATCACTTCCGGGAATTCGCTGAACTTGTCGATCCGGTAGTCGAGCGCGTTGTCGAACGTGCCGACGTCGACTTCGAACGCGTTGCGCGTGTCGAGCATCACGACCGGGCGGCCCGCATCGTCGTGGCCGCGGTCGAGCCACGCCTTCAGCGTGCGCGCATCGACGAACGGCGCGCGGCCGAGCTCCGGCTTGATCGCGGGCTTCTTCATCGTGATGATCTCGCGCTTCAGGCGCACGAGCATGCGGCGGAACGGCTGCGAGTCGGACAGGCTTTCCTTGAACTGCAGCGTCGCGAACTTGCCCTCGAACAGCGGATCGTGGCGGATGTACGCGATGAACGCGTCGGTGGCTTCGCGCGTGCCGGCGATGAACAGGTTGATGCCTTCCGGCGCGAGCAGGATCGTGCCGCGCAGGCCGAGTTCGTTGCAGCGGGCGGTGACGAGCGGGCGCCATTGCTCGTTCGCGTCGAGCGATACGAAGTGGTAGGCGGCGAGGTTGACGATGGTCATGATGGTCCGACGGGAAAACGGCCGCACGGCGGCCCGCAAAAAAGGGTGCGAAGCCGGGGCGTTGATTCGAAAAACCGTATTATCCCGCAAACGGCGCGGGCATCGGTACCTGGCCGATCGGCCAACCGCGCGACGCGTCGCCGCGTGCATCGGCCGAACGGCCAAAGCGGGCATTTTTTGGGCAGCTTGCGCGGCGGGGCGGCTACAATAGCGCCCATGTCAGATCCTCGCTTCGTCCATCTTCGCGTCCACTCCGAATTCTCGATTGCCGACGGCATCGTGCGCATTGACGACATCGTCAAGGCGGCGGCCGCGGACGGTCAGGGCGCGCTCGCGCTCACCGATCTCGGCAACGCGTTCGGCCTCGTTCGTTTCTACCAGGAAGCCCGCGGCAAGGGCATCAAGCCGATCGCCGGCTGCGACGTCTGGATTGCCAATCCGGACGACCGCGACAAGCCGTCGCGGTTGCTGCTGCTGGTCAAGGACAAGGTCGGTTACCTGAATCTCTGCGAGCTGCTGTCGAAGGCGTGGCTCACGAACCAGTACCGCGGCCGCGCGGAACTCGACGCGAGCTGGCTCGACGGCGAGCTCGCGCAGGGGCTGCTCGCGCTGTCGGGCGCGCAACAAGGCGATATCGGCCTTGCGCTGGCTGCGGGCAACGAAGAAGCCGCGCGCCGTCACGCCGAGCGCTGGGCGCGGGTGTTTCCGGGCGGCTTCTACATCGAGCTGCAGCGTTACGGCCAGCCGGGCGCCGAGGCGTACATCCAGCAGGCGGCGGCGCTCGCCGCGTCGCTGAAGCTGCCGGTCGTCGCGACGCACCCGACGCAGTTCATGACCGACGACGATTTCACCGCGCACGAGGCGCGTGTGTGCATCTCGGAAGGCGACATCCTCGCGAACCCGCGGCGCCAGAAGCGTTTCACGACCGACCAGTATTTCCGCACGCAGGACGAGATGGCCGCGCTGTTCGCCGACCTGCCGTCGGCGATCGCGAACACGGTCGAGATCGCGAAGCGCTGCAACCTGAAGCTCGAGCTCGGCAAGCCGAAACTGCCGCTGTTCCCGACGCCGGACGGCATGTCGCTCGACGACTACCTGGTCCAGTTGTCGAAGGAAGGGCTCGAGGCCCGTCTCGCGCAGTTGTATCCGGTCGAGGCCGAGCGCGACGCGCAGCGCGACACGTACTACAAGCGCCTCGAGTTCGAGTGCGGGACCATCACGAAGATGGGCTTCCCCGGCTACTTCCTGATCGTCGCGGACTTCATCAACTGGGCGAAGAACAACGGCGTGCCGGTCGGCCCGGGCCGCGGCTCGGGCGCCGGCTCGCTGGTCGCGTACGCGCTCGGCATTACCGATCTCGATCCGCTGCGCTACAACCTGCTGTTCGAGCGCTTCCTGAACCCGGAACGCGTATCGATGCCCGACTTCGACATCGATTTCTGCCAGCACGGCCGCGATCGCGTGATCCAGTACGTGAAGGAGAAGTACGGCGCGGACGCCGTCTCGCAGATCGCCACGTTCGGCACGATGGCCGCGAAGGCGGCCGTGCGCGACATCGGCCGCGTGCTCGACCTCGGCTACATGTTCACCGACGGCATCGCGAAGCTGATTCCGTTCAAGCCCGGCAAGCATGTGACGATTGCCGACGCGATGAAGGAAGAGCCGCAGTTGCAGGAGCGCTACGACCACGAGGACGAGGTTCACCAGCTGCTCGACCTCGCGCAGCGCGTCGAGGGTCTCACGCGTAACGTCGGGATGCACGCCGGCGGCGTGCTGATCGCGCCCGGCAAGCTGACCGATTTCTGCCCGCTGTACACGCAGGGCGACGAGGGCGGCGTGGTCAGCCAGTACGACAAGGACGACGTCGAAGCCGTCGGCCTCGTGAAGTTCGACTTTCTGGGCCTCACGACGCTGACGATCCTCGACTGGGCCGAGCGCTACATCCGCCGCCTCGACCCGTCGAAGGCCGACTGGTCGCTCGCGCAGGTGCCGCTCGACGATCCGGCCTCGTTCCAGATCCTGAAGAAGGCGAACACGGTCGCGGTGTTCCAGCTGGAAAGCCGCGGGATGCAGGGCATGCTGAAGGATGCGCAGCCCGACCGCTTCGAGGACATCATCGCGCTCGTGTCGTTGTACCGTCCGGGCCCGATGGACCTGATTCCGAGCTTCTGCGCGCGCAAGCACGGGCGCGAGAAGGTCGACTATCCGGACCCGCGCGTCGAACCCGTCCTGAAAGAGACCTACGGCATCATGGTCTATCAGGAGCAGGTGATGCAGATGGCGCAGATCATCGGCGGCTACTCGCTCGGCGGCGCCGATTTGCTGCGTCGCGCGATGGGCAAGAAGAAGCCCGAGGAGATGGCCAAGCACCGCGAGATCTTCGCCGAGGGTGCGGCGAAGAACGGCCTCACGCGCGAGAAGTCCGACGAGATCTTCGACTTGATGGAGAAGTTCGCGGGCTACGGCTTCAACAAGTCGCACGCGGCCGCGTATGCGCTGCTCGCGTATTACACCGCGTGGCTGAAGGCGCACCATCCGGCCGAATTCATGGCGGCCAACATGACGCTCGCGATGGACGACACCGACAAGGTGAAGATCCTGTTCGACGACTGCGTCGTGAACAACCTTGCCGTGCTGCCGCCGGACATCAACCAGTCGCATTACCGGTTCGAGCCGGTCGCGGAAGCCGACGGCAAGCGCTCGCGCACGATCCGCTACGGCCTCGGTGCGGTGAAGGGCAGCGGCCAGAACGCGATCGAGGAAATCCTGCGTGCGCGCGAGGAAAAGGCGTTCACCGACCTGTTCGACTTCTGCGAACGGATCGACCGGCGCGTCGTCAACCGCCGCACGGTCGAGGCGCTGATCCGCGCCGGCGCGTTCGATTCGCTGAACCCGAACCGTGCGCAGCTGATCGCGTCGGTGCCGCTCGCGATGGAGGCGGCCGACCAGGCCGAAGCGAACGCAATGCAGGCCGGCCTGTTCGACATGGGCGCCGAGTCGCCGCATGCGCATGCGCTCGTCGACGAGCCCGCGTGGGACGACAAGCGCCGCCTTCAGGAAGAAAAGGCCGCGCTCGGCTTCTACCTGTCCGGCCACCTGTTCGATGCGTATCGCGACGAAGTGCGCCGCTTCGTGCGGCAGAAGGTCGGTGATCTGAAGGAAGGGCGCGACAAGCTCGTCGCCGGCATCATCGCGTCGCTGCGCACGCAGATGACCCAGCGCGGCAAGATGCTGATCGCGCTGCTCGACGACGGCACGGGCCAGTGCGAGATCACGATCTTCAACGAACAGTTCGAGGCAAACAAGGCGCTGTTCAAGGAAGACGAGCTGCTGATCGTGCAGGGGCAGGCGCGCAACGACGCATTCACCGGCGGCATTCGCTTCACGGCCGATACCGTGATGGATCTCGAACGCGCGCGCAGCCGCTACGCGCAGGCCGTGCGGTTGACGATGAACGGCAACGCCGACGCGCTCGCGCTGCGCCGCGTGCTCGAGCCGCACGTGTCGAAGGACGATCCGGCCGCCGCGAACGTAGTCGACGCGCCCGCGCCGCGCGGCGGCGGCCGCGATGGCGGTCGGCGCCCGCCGCCGCCGCTGCCGAACGGGCTTGCGGTCCAGATCCACTACAGCAACGCGCGCGCGCAAGGCGAAATGCGTCTGGGCGACGCGTGGCGCGTGAAACCGAGCGACGTGCTGCTGGCGGAGCTGCGTGCGGCGTTCGACGGCAGCGTCGTCGAAATCACGTACTGACCGCGCGCTGTTTCGACGGCTGTCGCGCATAGGCGGCCCGTCGCATCGCCATCGTGCGGTGCGGCGGGCCGTTTTGACGTCGTCCAAGGGTAATCGGGCGCTTGGGCTTGCCCTCCGGACGCTATACAATCCCGCGCTAACCGTCCGAACGCGGCGCCTGCCGCGGGTTCGCACGGCGAGCGGCGCCGGCAGTGCGCGCGTAAACAGGGGCGGATCGATGCGGCGTGCGGCGACCTGCGGCAGGGCAGGCCCGCGGATCAGGATGCCGTGGAACGGCCCGCCGCGACGATAAAAACGGATTGTCACCACATGACCATGGCCAATGGGAACCCGACGCAGCGGATCCTCGTGATCCGGATTGATTTTCTGGGCGACATGCTGTGCACGACGGCGTTTCTCCGCGCGCTGAAGGCGCGCTGGCCGGGCGCGGAGCTACATGTGGTCGCGAACCGCTACAACGCGGCCGCGCTGGCCGGAAACCCGGACGTGCACACGATCCACACCTACGTGTACAGCCGCCAGTGCGAGCGCAACGACCGTCCCGGGCGGATGCGCGCATTCTTCGACCGGCTGCGACTCGTGCGCCGCCTGCGCCGCTTGCGGTTCGACCTCGTGATCGTGCCGAACGGCGGCATGCATCGCAGCAGCATGCAGTTCGCGCGCCAGCTTCGCGCGAAGGATTGCCGCTGGCACGATGCCGAGACCGAATTCGACGATCGCAAGCCCGAGCATGTCGCGCAGCGGCCGATGTGCCACGAGGCGTTGTCGGGTTTCCGCTTGGTGCCCGAACTCGGCTGCGCCGATCTCGATGGTCTCGAACTGTCGGTCCATCCCGATCGTGCGCGGCAGGAAGCGTGGCATCGCCTGCTCGGCGCGCGCACGAAGCCGCGCGTCGGGCTGTTCGTGTCGAACAAGGCGGTCGAGCGCCGCTGGCCCGCCGACCGCTGGCGCGACCTCGGCGAGCGGCTTGCCCCCGTCGCGGATGTGATCGTGTTTCGCGATCCGGCCATCGGTCAGGCCATCGAGGGCGAGGGATGGCGCGACGTGAATGCGCGGCATGTCGCGCCGTCGTCGGTCGCCGATCTCGTGGCGGCCGCGAGCCTGCTCGATGCAATCGTCTCGGCCGACAGCGCGCCCGTCCATCTTGCGTCGGCGCTCGGCGTACCGGTGGCTGCCCTGTTCGAGGACCGTCCCGAGAAATACCTGCGCTGGCATCCGATAGGCGTGCCGCACGTGATCCTGCGCGCGGGTCGGACCGTCGATGCGATCGGTGTCGATGCGGTCGAGCGTGCGGTGCGCCACCTGCTGTCGCAGGCCGGCCAACGCGACGAAGCGCCGGCCGCCGCGGCGCGCGTGCAGCCGGCCGCCGCCACGGCGCCCACGATCGCGACGATCGCTTCGTAGCGCGGCACGAACGGCCCGCTCGCGTACCGCGCGACACGTCACGATCGGGCCGCATCGTGGCCGCTTCCATCGCCGGCGCGCGACGCCGCGCCGGCTGCTGCAAAATCCTGTACATTGCCAGCCTTGTTCAGCCAGCCAGACGATCGCCGTGGCCCTGTTTTCTTCCGCCCGTCCGCCCAGAACCATTCTCGTTGCCGCGCCGCGCCGTATCGGCGACGTACTGTTGACGACCCCGCTCGTACGGTCGCTGAAGGCCCGCTGGCCGGACGCGCAGATCGACATGCTGGTGTTTCGCGGCACCGAGGGCGTGCTCGAGCACAATCCGGACGTGCGGCGCGTGATCGTGGTCGCGCAGCGCGCGGGATTTGGCGAGCGGCTACGCGATGCGCTGTCGATGTGGCGCCGCTACGATCTCGCATGCGCGGCGCTGAGTTCCGACCGGCCGCGTTTCTATAGCTGGTTCGCCGGCCGCAAACGGGTCGGCCTCGTCGACCCGAATCGCGTCACGTGGCTGACGCGGATGATGCTGAACGGGATCGCGATCAATCACCACGAATCTGCCCATACGGTCGTCAGTACGCTGGCACTCGCGCCGGTGCTCGGCATCGAGCCGGTGTCCGAGGTCGTCGCGCCCGGCATCGGCGATGATCCGGCGCGGCGCGCGCGTTTCGACGCGTGGCTCGCCGAGTCGCCGGCGATCCGCGCCGGCAAGCCGCTGGTCGTGCTGCATCCGTATCCGATGTTCCGTTACAAGCAATGGCGGCTCGACGGCTGGGTCGAAATGATCGGCTGGCTGCGCGAGCAGGGCTTCGCGATCGCGCTGTCGGGCGGCCCGGCCGACCGCGAGCGCGAGTATGCGGAGCAGGTCGCGACCGAGGCGGGTGGCGACGTGTTGAACCTGGTCGGCCGCCTGACGTTCGGCGAGAGCGCGGAGCTCGTGCGGCGCGCGCGGCTGTTCATCGGGCCCGACACCGGCGCGACGCACGTCGCGGCCGCGACGGGCACCGACACGATTGCACTGTTCGGGCCGTCCGACCCCGTGCGCTGGGGGCCGTGGCCGCAGCACTGGCCTGCGACCGAGAATCCGTGGGCGCTGCGCGGCTCGGGGCGGCACGCAAACGTGTGGCTGCTGCAGGGGGACGGAGATTGCGTGCCGTGCCGCCACGAAGGCTGCGAGCGTCACGTCGACAGTCGCAGCGACTGCCTCGTCCATCTGGATGCGCAGCGCGTGAAGGCCGCGGCAGCCGAGATGTTGGGGCTGAATCCGCCGGGTCCGGCCGACGTCATCGTCGACACGTCGCGGCTGCGCCGTGCCGGGGCCGACTGACCCGCGCCTTTCTTCGTCAGCAGGAGTTTGTTTCGCGGAGCGCCGCGCGGCTCTCAGGCATCGACGGGGCGGATGTCCGCCGCCGCCGAACCGGGTGGGCGGGCCGCGGAACGTAGGCAGGCGTGCGTTACACGCTGCGCCGGATCGCCGACGTTTCGCGCGGCAGTGCTTCGCTGCGTTCGCCGCAACCGAGCAGGATGCCGGCCAGCAGCACGATCAGGTGCCCTTCGGCGAAATCCAGCAGCAGCGAATTCGCGAGACTGCCGATCGCGAAGATCGCGAGCCACGCGAGCAGCAGGTGTCGCGAGCGCGGATCGAGTGCGCGGCTGCCGCGCGCGATCTGCACGATCAGGTTGACGAACAGCAGCAGGCCGACCGTGCCGAGCTGCACGGCCATCAGCAGATATTCGTTGTGCGGGTTCGACGTGAGCTGGCCTTCGGCGGCCGTCTTGCCGGCCGTGAGCTTCTCGAATTCGGATTCGAGGCCGCCCGCGCCGTAACCGATCACGGGGCGCTGGCGATATAGTTCGCCCCCCTTCTTGTACCACTCGAGGCGCAGGCCGGTTGACGTGGCCGCATCGCTCTGCCGGTATTGCTGCACTTCCGTCACGACCTTCGTCAGCCGGCCGTTGTGAACCGTGCATGCAGCCACCACGAGCGCGACGCCCGCCAGTACGAGCGTGCCGGCGGCGAGCCCTGCACGCAGTGCGGACTGCCGGCGCAGCAACAGCACGAAACGTATCGCGACGACGAGGATCAGCAACAGCGCGATGACCTGTCCCGTGCGTCCCTGCAGCATCACGAACACGTTGACGAGCGACCACACGGCGATGCCCGCATAGGCGACACGGGACAGCCGCGTGCGGGTCGCCAGCGCGAGATCAGCCGCCTGGTAGAAGAGCAGCGCGCCGAACATGCCGGCCGCAATGTGGTTCTTGAACACCCAGGCGCGCGACAGCGGCAACTGGGTCGCATGCGCCGGCCCGATCGCGGTGAGCCCGAGGTAGTTGGTGGTCGACAGCAGCAGAATCACGCACAGCGTACCGAACCAGCAGCGCCGCACGATCGGCGCCCAGTTCGAATGACGGAACGCGAGCACGGCGAACGGCAGCAGCAACAGCTTGTCGTACTTCGCGACCCAGTTCCACGCCTTGTCATGCGGCGCGACCGTATAGGTGACGCTCACGGCCAGCGCGGCCAGAATCAGCAGTGCCGCGAGCGAAGCCGGGTCGGTGACGAACGAGCGCAGGTCGCGCCAGAATTCGGGAGAGATCACGAGCGCCACGGCGAACAGCCCGCAGAACACGTTGGTCAGCGCCGTCGAGACGGGCACCATGCAGAGCGCGGCGACGGCGAAGGCGCGGGCGGCGGTCAGGCGCCGCGTGGCGGGAGCGGAAAACGAAAGCATCGGAACCTGTCGTATGGACGAATGCGGCTCGCGGACATCGTGCACCGTGCCGCGTCGCGCATCCCGGCGAGAGAGCCGGGACGAACGGCGCAGTATACGCGAAGCAGGACGGCTTTCCGTGCGGTTTTCGGGGCCGGATCAGCTGAATGCGCGCTTGATCCGCGAGCGCAACAGCGCGCGTTTGAGGCGGCCTTCCACAGCCGGCGTATCGAGCGCGATCTGCGTGCCGACCGGCTCGCCGCGATGCAGGTAGTAGCGGTCGAACGTCGCCTGGGTCATGCCCCATTTGTTCAGGAACTGGCGGCGGCCGTCGTTCTTGACGATCTTGCCGGTGCTCTTCTGCTGGAAGTGGTACACGAGGCTGTCGCCGACGCCGACGAAGATCCGGCACCCGGCGTCCCAGAATTTCATCGAGAAGTCGTTGTCGCTGCTCATGCCCGGCGACAGCTCGCTGCTGTAGCCGCCGATGCGGTTCCACCAGTCGCGGTGCACGAGCGTCGGCGGCCAGGTCGAGCCGAGCCAGTCCGGGCGTGCCAGCTTCGGGGTCGCGGCGACCAGGCCGGCCGCGTCGAATTGCTCGGCGTCGCGGCCGAAATTGCTGACAACCACGCACGGATTGCGCGTGTCGACCGGCTCGATCATCGTGCCCGACAGCATGAACAGGTCGGTCGGCATCTGTTCGATGTGGCGCACGAGCGCCGTGTCCCAGCCCGGGCAGCAGAACATGTCGTCGTTCATGTAGACGACGTAGTCGCGCGTGGCCCGCGCGGCGGCCAGGTTGACCGCATGGCAGATGCCGATGTTGGCCGGCGACGCGGTGTGCTCGATCCCTTCGTGGCGCACCCAGTCGAGCGTGCCGTCCGAGCCGTCGTTCACGTGCACGATGATCTGGTGGTCGTACGCGGAGTGCCGGCGCAGGCTGTCGACGACGAGCTTGAGGTACGGCAGGTTGTTCCAGGTCGGAATGATGATGGAGAACATGGTGGTCGGAATCGGTGGTCGTCGTGGCGCGCGGCGCAGCCGCTCGGGCGGGTACGCGCGGTGCGCGCAACCCGGCATTGTAACGCCGGGCGGCCGTGCGCCGGGCGCTCGCCCAGGGCACGTTCGCAAGCCCGTTATTGGCGTGAACAGGCCCTAGCGTACCGGTTCGTGACCGAGCTTCAGGAAGCGGTAGTACACGGTTTCCGCGTTGAACACCGCGATCATGAAGCCCGCGCGACCGTCGAGGAACCCGCGCCGCAGCACGTAAGTGCGCACGAACGCCCACGCGCCGCGGCCGAGCGCCTTGCCGAAGCCGCCGCGCTGACCGGCCGCGCGGCGCTGGCGCGCGCCGGCCGTCGAATACGCGTCGAGCTTGCGCACGACCGTTTCGAAATCCTCGTACGAGTAGTGCATCAGCTTGCCGGCCAGGCGCTGCGCGGCCGTATCGAACACGAGGCGCTCGTGCACGAGGTCGTCCGAGAACCGCGCGGTGCCGCGCCGGAACAGCCGCGGCACCCAGTCCGGATACCAGCCGCTGTGATGGATCCACTGGCCGCAGAAGCTCGACAGCCGGTCGAGCGCATAGACCTGCGCGGCCGGCGCGCGGATCGCGTCGCGGATCGAGCGCGCGAGTTCCGGCGTGACGATTTCGTCGGTATCGAGCGACAGGATCCAGTCGGTGCCGAGCGCGTCGAGCGCGCGGTTCTTCTGCGGGCCGAAGCCCGGCCAGTCGCGCTCGACGATCACGCGTGCGCCGTGCGCCTGCGCGATCGCGACGGTATCGTCGGTGCTGCCGCCGTCGACGACGACGACATCGTCGGCGAACGACAGCGCATCGAGACACTGCGCGAGTCGCGCGGATGCGTTGAGGGCGATGAGGGCGACGCCGAGGGTGGGTTCAGCCATGAAATCGTCGGAAAGGCGGAGAAAACGGTGAGCGGCAGTATACCTGCGGCCCGGCCGGCGGCCGTCTCGACAACGGCCGTGCCGGCGAGGGCGGTACAGCTATAATGTTGAGCCCTTTTCGGCACCCGCCCGACAGGGGCGCACACCCGGGCGGCCACGTGCCGGGCGCCGCATCGCGGCTCAAGAAGGATTGCCTTGGAAACCCAGAACACTCTTCGCAAACCGATGGACGGCACCGGCACCTCGCCGATGACGGTCCTCAAGCGCCTGTGGCCGTACATCCGGCCGCTCATCGGCATCGTGGTGCTCGCCGTGGTGACGATGGGCGTCGTCGCGGCCACCGAGGCCGGTATCCCGGCCCTGCTCAAGCCGCTGCTCGACCACGGCTTCGGCTCGCACGGCAGCGACAGCGCGAAATGGTACGTGCCGATCGCGGTGATCGGGCTCGCGCTGGTGCGCGGCGTGTCGCAGTACACATCGAATTACCTGCTCAACTACGTATCGAACCGCATCCTGCTGCAGCTGCGGCTCGAGATGTTCCAGCGGATGATCCATACCGGCGCGTCGTTCTTCCAGCGCGAAACCGCGAGCACGGTGATCAACGCGATCGTGTTCGAGGTCAACCAGATCCTGTCGGTGCTGACGGGCGTGATGGTCACGCTCGTGCGCGATTCGCTGACGGTGATTTTCCTGCTCGGCTACCTGTTCTATCTGAACTGGCGGCTCACGCTGATCGTCGCGGTGATCCTGCCGGGCATCGGCTGGCTCGTCAGCAAGATCAACCGCCGGCTGCGCCGCCTGAACCGCGAGCACCAGACGCTGACCAACGAGCTGTCGTACATCGTCGAGGAGACGGTCGGCGGCTACAAGGTCGTCAAGGTGCACAACGGCGAAGCGTACGAGATGGACCGCTTCACGACGATGAGCAAGCGCCTGCGCGGCTACGCGATGCGCATGACGATCTCGGGCGGCCTCGCGCAGCCGCTCACGCAGTTCCTCGCGTCGATCGCGCTCGCGGTCGTGATCACGATCGCGGTCGTGCAGTCGTCGAACGACCAGACGACGGTCGGCGGTTTCGTCGCGTTCGTCACGTCGATGCTGCTGGTGATCTCGCCGCTCAAGCACCTGATCGACGTCAACCAGCCGCTGCAGCGCGGGATGACGGCCGCCGAGCTGATCTTCGGGCTGATCGACGAGCCGGCCGAGCCGCAGGGCGGCGGGCGGCCGCTGTCGCAGGCGCGCGGCGAGATCGAGTTCCGCGCCGTGTCGTTCGACTACGGCGCGGCCGAACGGCCGACGCTCGACCGTATCTCGTTCAAGGTCGCGCCCGGCGAAATGATCGCGCTGGCCGGCCCGTCCGGGAGCGGCAAGACGACGCTCGTGAACCTGCTGCCGCGCTTCTTCGACCCGACGGACGGCACGATCCTGGTCGACGGCGTGCCGGTGTCCGACTACGATCTCCACGCGCTGCGCAGCCAGATGGCGATGGTCAGCCAGGACGTCGTGCTGTTCAACGACACGATCGCCGCGAACGTCGCCTACGGGCAGACACCCGACCGCGCACGCGTGCAGGCCGCGCTCGAGGCCGCGAACCTCGCCGATGCGGTCGCCGCGATGCCCGACGGGCTCGATACGCTGGTCGGCGGCAACGGGATGCGGTTGTCCGGCGGCCAGCGCCAGCGACTCGCGATTGCGCGCGCGATCTACAAGGACGCGCCGATCCTGATCCTCGACGAAGCGACGTCGGCGCTCGATTCGGAGTCGGAGCGCCACGTGCAGGCTGCGCTCGAGCGGTTGATGGAAGGCCGCACGACGCTGGTGATCGCCCACCGGCTGTCGACGATCGAGCGCGCGGACCGCATCCTCGTGCTCGAGGCCGGCAAGATCGTCGAGGAGGGCAGCCACGACGAACTGCTGCGCCACGGCGGCCTCTACGCGCACCTGCACCGGATCCAGTACCAGCAGCAGGCGGCGTGACGCGCGCTCATGCGGCCGCGATGCCGTGTGCTAGTCTTCATCGGGCAGTCCCGGTCGTTTCTTGTTCGACGTGATACCACGGAGGGAAGGACAATGAAGAGGATGCACGGCATGATGCTGGCCGCATGGATCGCGGCCGGCTGCGCCGCCACCGCGGCGATGGCGCAGGATCACGGCAACCACGACAATCGCGATGACCGCGGCGGCCACGGCATGCAGCGCGGCCATGGCCCGAAACACGTGCCGCCCGGGCAGGCGAAGCATCGCGACGACGACGTACCGCCGCGCTGGGCCGACGGGCCGCGCCGCGACTGGCATAAGGGCGACCGGCTGCCGGACGAATTCCGCGATCGTCAGTACGTGGTCGACGACTGGCGCGGCTACCGCCTGAGTCCGCCGCCGCGCGGCTATCACTGGGTCGGTGTCGGCGGCGACTACCTGCTCGTGCAGATCGGCTCGGGCATCGTGCTGCGGGTCGGTCCGTAACCGGGGCCGTCGCGCGGTCCGTCACCCGGTCCATCACCGTGACGCCGCTTTCCGAACGTTCATCCGGCTGCCGGGCGCGTCGCCCGGCGCCGCGTCACTTTGCCGCCGCGCGGCGGAACCAGCGCCGCTCGATTCTCGACATCACCCAGCACACACCCAGCGCGCACACCGTGCCGAGCGTCACTTCGCCGAACCGGATCAGCGGAACGTCCCACAGCGGGCCGTTGCCCGGAAACAGCAGCACGATCGTCGCGGTCACGCCGCCGAGCCGCGCGGCGCTGCCGATGTTCAGGCACCAGCAGCAGACGATCACGACCGCGACCGTGATCGCATACGCGACGAGGCGATCGCCGCCCAGCGCCGCGCCGGCGAAGCCGAGGAGGCCGCCGACCATCGCGCCGATGAACTGGTCGCGCGACAGCGACATCGTGTCCGAGTAGTTGTGCTGCGTGACGGCGATCGCGGTGATCGCCGCCCACACGGCCTGCTCGCTATGCATCGCGCGGCCGATCGCATACGCGAGGCACGCGCCGCAGACGGCCTGCAGCGCCATCAGGCCGCCTTGCGCGAGCCGTTCGCTGAATGACAACCCCTTGAACAGATCGAAGATCGACTGCTGGATCTGCTGGCGGGCTTCGTTGAGAGTCCTGATCGTATCCATCGTGCATCGGCCAAGAAGCGGGTAGCGGGCGGCGCGCCGCCGTCAATGCGCCTGTTCGGGCGACGCGGCCGCCGGTTCGTCGGCCGTCGCATCGCCGTTCTCGACGCGCGTTTCGGGCATCACGAGCCAGACCAGCAGCACCGCGAGCGCGCCGGCGGCCGCGAGCCCGAAGAAACTGACCGCGTTGCCGAAGTGGTCGGCGACGTAGCCGGCCACGGCCGTGCTGAGCGTCGCGCCGATCCCGGCCGCGAGCCCGAACAGCCCGATACACAGGTTGTAGCGGCCCTTGCCGCCCGCGACGTCGGCCGCGATCAGCGGCAGCATCACGCCGAACACGGCCGCGCTGATGCCGTCGAGCATCTGCACCGGCACGAGCAGGTACGGGCTGCTGACGCCGGCGAACAGCAGCGCGCGCACCGGCAGCGCGGAGAAGCCGAGCAGCAGGATCGGCCGGCGCCCCCAGCGCTGCGCGGAGCGGCCGACCCACGGCGACAGCATCGCGACGATCGCCTGCGGCACGATGATGCACGCGGCGATCACGAGCTGCACGTTCTCGCCCATCCCGGCCGTGACTTCGCCGGCCGCGAGGTTCAGCATCGCGGCGTTCGACAGGTGGAACAGCACGACGCAGGCCGCGAAGATCAGCATCCGGCGGTCGCGCAGCAGTTCGAGCAGCGTTTCGCGCTCGCCGGCTTCGTCGAGCTCGTCAGGCTTCGACGACTGCGGAATCACCTGGTGCGTCGGCTGGATCATCGCGAGCGCGAACAGCGCGGGCAGCGCCAGCACGGCGGTCAGCCAGAACACCGCGCGCGCGGAGAAGTATTCGCCGGTGAGCCCCATCAGGCCCGCCGCGACCGCACTGCCGATCGACGCCCAGCGCGCGTTGCGGCCGAGCCGGTCGCCGAGGTCGGCGCGACCGACGAGCGAGAACGAGATCGCGGCCATCGCCGGCACCAGCATGCAGCTTGCAAAGCCGTGGAACACCTCGGCGGCGATCACCGGCACGATCGTCGGGCTGGACGCGAGCAGAACCGCGGACAGGATGATGGCCGCGATCGCCCACGCGGCCGCGCCTTTCTTGTTCTTCAGCGCATCGACGGCCGCGCCGCCCGGCACCTGGCTGACCATCGCGCTGATCGTGCCGATCGACAGCACCATGCCGATCTCGCCCTGCGTCCACTTGTGCGACGCGAGGTAGGACGCGATGAACGGACCGAACCCGGTTTGAACGTTTGCAACGAAAAAGTTGAGCCAGTCGAGGGCCCGGAGACTGCGCACGCTGACGGAATGCTTGATCGTCATCGGGTAGCACTCGCAGACGAGGCCGGTGCGGCCGGGGCAACGGGCGGGAAGACCGCGACGATCGGCTTGTCGGCCGCGTACGGCGGCGAGGCCTTGATCTGGGCGTCGTTCAGGTCGAGCTGCGGGTGCAGCGCCTTGTCGCGCGTGACGAAGCGCAGCGCGCCCCAGCTCGCGGCGATCGAGCGGCGGTCGGTATTGACGAGCCCGCCGAGGTCGAGCACGACGGCCTGCGGCTGGGCGCCGCGGTCGATCAGCACGTCGACGATGCGGCCGATCTTCGTGCCGTTCGGGCGCTCGACGTCGCTGTCGAGCATCGGCAGTCGCGTCGCCGGCGACGCCGCGGCCGAGCCCGACAGCGGCACGGCCTTCGGCCGCGCGGACGGCGGCAGGTCGCCCGACGGCACGTCGAGCACGATCGGCTCCTGTTTGCCGCCCGGCGTGAAGCGGAACACGTTCCACGGGAAGATGACCTTGCGGTCGCCGATGCCCATGAAGCCTTGCAGGTTGACGATCATCTCGCGCGGCTTGCCGCTCGCGTCGACCACCATGTCGACCGCGCGGCCGACGACCTTGCCGTTGCGGCGCGCGACCTCGCTGTCGAGCAGCGCGTGGATCTGGGTGCGGTCGAGCGAGCGCGTCGCGACGATCGGCGGGGGCGGAGGCGGCGGCGGGGTCGGCGATTCGGGACGCTGCACGGGCTTCGGCCGCGTCACCTCGCGGTGCGGCTTCTTCGGCGCTTCCGGTTCCTCCGGTTGCGTCGGCGCGGGCACCGGCGGCATCGTCAGCGGCTCGCCGGCGGTCTCCTCGACAGGCTCGACGAGCGCCTCGCTGATCGGCGCGGGCGGGTTCTGGACAGGCAGTAGCCCGCAGCCGGACAGCAGCGCGGCGACGGCGAGAATCAGGAAGACCGTCGACGACGGCAACGACTTGCGGGATGCGGGAAACGGGAGTCCGCCGCTCATTGACACTCACTCCATGGGTCGGGGGCGGCCCGAGGGCACGCGGCTGGCGATGGATGGCGGGTGCGGGCGGCGCACCACGCGAGGTGAGAGTTTAACGTGTCTTGCTTTCAGGACCGACTTCGATGGCCTGTTGCAGGCCGACCGTCGGGAAAAGGAAGGGATCGGACGCGGGTTGGAGGCCCGGCTGCGGTGCCTGATCGACGACGATGCGGGCGCCGGCGCCGCTGCCGCGGGGCCCCTGGCTCAACGAGCCGAGGCCCGCGGACCGCGGCAACCGCGCCGCAACGCCTGCCGCAATCATGGCCATTCGGCGGACGCGGCGCAGGCGCGGCTGCTGTCTGAAACAGCGTGAAACCGGAAAATTAGGCGTCCGGATACCACGCGTCGGCGAATTCGCTGACCTGGACGTCCTTCAGTTCCGGACGGGCGGCCAGCCACCCGCGCACGAGTTCGCGGTCGGCGTCGGTCGTCGTGCCGCGCGGCGCGCCGGAGATCACGTACGCGCCGATGCCTTCGTCCGCGGACGCGACGGTCAGCAGCCCGTTCGCTTCGACGAAGTCGATGAACGCATCGATCAACTGGCCGCGCTCGAGGTCGGTCATTTCATTGCGGTAATGCGCGGTGGCGTTGAACGAGAGTTCCTGGAATTCGCCGATGTGGAGTTTCTTGCGCTGGCGGCGGTTGTGGCCTTGGCTCATGGTGTGTGGTGAATGCGAAAAGGGTCAATGAAAGGGCGGCGGCCGGCGCCGGCGCGGCATGCGCGAACGGCCCGGACGCCGCATCGGGGCGCCGCGCGGCGATGCCGGCGGCGGATGGGCGGAAGGTTACATCAGCACGATATCGTACTGCTCCTGGCTCAGATTCGACTCCACCTGCAGCGACACCGGCTTGCCGATGAAGTCGATCAGCATCGCCAGATGCTGCGACTCCTCGTCGAGGAAAAGGTCGATCACCTGCTGCGCGGCGATCACGCGAAACTCACGTGGATTGAACTGCCGCGACTCGCGCAGGATTTCGCGCAGGATGTCGTAGCACACGGTGCGCGACGTCTTCACCTGGCCCTTGCCCTGGCAGGTCGGGCACGGTTCGCACAGCACGTGCGCGAGCGATTCGCGCGTGCGTTTGCGGGTCATCTCGACGAGCCCGAGCTGCGAGAAACCGTTGACCGTCACGCGCGTGCGGTCGCGCGACAGCGCCTTCTTCAGCTCGGACAGCACCGCGTCGCGATGCTCGGCGTTCTCCATGTCGATGAAGTCGATGATGATGATCCCGCCGAGGTTGCGCAGCCGCAGTTGCCGCGCGATCGTATGCGCGGCCTCGAGGTTGGTCTTGAAGATCGTGTCGTCGAAGTTGCGCGCGCCGACATAGCCGCCCGTGTTCACGTCGATCGTCGTCATCGCCTCGGTCTGGTCGATCATCAGGTAACCGCCCGACTTCAGGTCGACGCGGCGCGACAGCGCGCGCTGGATCTCCGTCTCGATGTTGTACAGGTCGAACAGCGGCCGCTCGCCCGTGTAGTGATGCAGCTTCGGGCTCACGGCCGGCGTGAATTCGCCCGCGAATTCCGACAGGCGCTGGTACGTCTCGCGCGAGTCGACCTGGATGCGCGTCGTGTCGTCGTTCGCGAAATCGCGCAGCACGCGCTGCGCGAGATCGAGATCCTGATACAGCAGACTCGTCGCCGGTAGACGCTGCGCTTGTGCGACGATCGTCGCCCAGGTCTTGCGCAGGTACGTGACGTCGCCGGCCAGTTCGTCGGAGGTCGCATCCTCGGCGATCGTGCGCACGATGTAGCCGCCTTTCTCGTCCGGCGGGATCACGGCCGTCAGGCGCGCGCGCACGGCCTCGCGCTCGGCCTCGCTCTCGATTTTCTGCGAGATGCCGATATGCGGCTCCTGCGGCAGGTAGACGAGCGTGCGCCCCGCGATACTGACCTGCGTCGACAGCCGCGCGCCCTTCGTGCCGATCGGGTCCTTGATCACCTGGACCATCAGCGTCTGGCCCTCGAACACGATCTTCTCGATCGGCTGGTGCGGCGCGCCCGACTGCGGCTCGCCCGCGAGGCGCGGATGCCAGATGTCGGCGACGTGCAGGAACGCCGCGCGTTCGAGGCCGATGTCGATGAACGCCGACTGCATGCCGGGCAGCACGCGCACGACCTTGCCGAGATAGATGTTGCCGACCCGCCCGCGCGACAGCGTGCGCTCGACGTGAAGCTCCTGCACCGCACCTTGCTGGACGAGTGCGACGCGCGTTTCCTGCGGCGTGAGGTTGATCAGGATTTCTTCGTTCATGGTGCGGTTCAGAAGGCGACGCGTGCGGTACGCAGCAGCGCGGCAGTCTCAAAAAGGGGCAGACCCATGATACCTGAATGGGACCCGTCGATTCGCTCGATGAATTCGGCCGCGCGGCCCTGGATCGCGTACGCGCCGGCCTTGCCGAACGGCTCGCCGGTTTCGACGTAGCGCACGTATGCGTCGCGCGGTGCGTTCGAAAAGCGTACCGACGAGCGCGACAGCGCGGGCGGCAGCAGTTCGCCGTCGGCACCGATCACGGCGACGGCGGTCAGGACTTCGTGTTCGCGGCCCGCGAGGCGGGTGAGCATCGCGAGCGCATCGTCGGCGTCGGCCGGCTTGCCGAGGATCGCGCCGTCGATCGTCACCGTGGTGTCCGCAACGAGCACCGGCGCGGCCGGTTTGCCGCTCGCGACGAGACGCGCACGCGCGGCCTCGGCCTTCGCGACGGTCACGCGCCGCACGTACGCGTCGGCGGCTTCGCCGGGCAGTTCGGCTTCGAGCGCCTCGGCGTCCTCGTCGGGGCGCGGCAGCAGCAGCTCGAAGCGTACGCCGATCTGCAGCAGCAGCTCCTGGCGGCGGGGGCTTTGCGAAGCGAGGTAAAGGATCGGGAAAAGCGCGGGGGACGTGCTGGACGGCATGGTGTCGTTATCTCGTTGAGCGCGCCCGGCGCGCGTCTCGAGGACGACACGTCATGCGCGGTGGTAGGGGTGATTCTGCGTGATGCTCCACGCCCGGTAAAGCTGTTCGGCGAGCAGCACGCGCACCATGCCGTGCGGCAGCGTCATGCTCGAGATGCGCAGCAGCACGTCGGCGCGTGCTTTCAGGTCCGGATCGAGCCCGTCGGCGCCGCCGATCACGAACGCGACGTCGCGGCCGTCCTGCTGCCAGCCGGGCAGCGCCTGCGCGAGCTGCATCGTGGTCCAGTCGCGGCCGCGCTCGTCGAGCGCGACGAGGCGCGCGCCCTTCGGCAGCGCGGCCTCGATCTTCTGCCGCTCGGCGGCCATCACGCTTTCGGCGCTGCGGCCGCCCGAACGCAGTTCAGGCTTGATTTCGCGCAACTCGATGCGCAGTTCGGGCGGCATCCGCTTCGTGTATTCGTCGAAGCCGGATGCGATCCAGCCGGGCATCTTGTGACCGACCGCGAGGATGAAAAGCTTCATCGACAGACGCGTGACGGCTCAACGGCGGCGGGCGGCCGTCTTGCGCGCCGGGCGTGCGGGCGCTTCTTCCTCTTCCTCGTCGTCTTCGCTCGCCGTGGCGAAGCCATTGCCCTTGCCGCCGCCCAGCTTCATCCGCACGGGCTTGTCGCCCCAGATTTCCTCGAGGTTGTAGTACTGGCGCAGCGCCGGTTGCAGGATGTGCACGACCGCGTCGCCGCAGTCGACCAGCACCCATTCGCCGGTGTCCTCGCCTTCGGAGCTGACGACGTCGCCGCCGGCTTCCTTGACCTTGTCGCGCACGTTCGACGCGAGCGCCTTGGTCTGGCGGTTGGAGGTGCCCGAGGCGACGACCACGCGGTCGAACAGTTCGGTCAGGTGGCTGGTGTTGAACACCTTGATGTCTTGCGCCTTGACGTCTTCGAGGGCGTCGACGATCACGCGCTGCAGTTTGCGAATATCCATGGATTCAGGAATGGTAGAGGCGATGTTGAAGAATATAGGCCCATACGGCGGCCGGCACATGTTCGGCCGATGCGTGGGGCATTTGCGCATGGCGTGCGATGCATTCGCGCAGGTGCGCGCGGATGTCGGTCGCGGCGATGTCGAACGAAAGGGTCGTATCGATCAGCAGGCGGCCTGCCGGCGTGGCCTTGAGCACGTCGGCGCCGGCCTGCCGCGCGGCGATTTCCCGCGCGACGTCCGGCGGCGCCGCGCCGAGCTCGAAGCCCGGGCGCGTCGACACGCCGATGTGCGCGTAGTCGAACAGCGTGCGCCAGTCGCGCCACGTATCGAGGCGCACGAGCTGGTCGGCGCCGATCAGCAGCGACAGCGATGCATCCGGGCCGATCCGCTCGCGCCAGCGCGCGAGCGTCTCGACCGTGTAGGTCGGGCCGGTGTGCTCGATCTCGTCGGTGGCGACGGTCACGGTCACGCCCGGCAGCACAAGCGAATCCGCCGCCGCGCGCGTCATCGCGAGCCGGTGCTCGGCGGCCGACACGTCGCGCTTCTGGTACGGCTGCCCGGCGGGCAGCAGCACGAGTTCGGTCAGGTCGAGCAGTTCGGCGAACCGGCGCGCGAGCGCGAGATGGCCGTCGTGGATCGGGTCGAAGGTACCGCCCAGCAAGCCGATACGACGCGGCAGCGGGGCGGGGCGGGCGGTGGTGTCCAGAAACGCGTCCTTTCGTTGGGGCAGCGGCACGCGCGGGCTCAGACCCAGTCGCGCGGCACGAGGAAGTCGCTATAGAGGCGCGCTTCCGGCGAACCCGGCTCGGGTTGCCAGTTGTAGCGCCAGTTCGCGACCGGCGGCATCGACATCAGGATCGACTCGGTCCGGCCGCCGCTTTGCAGGCCGAACAGCGTGCCGCGGTCGAACACGAGGTTGAATTCGACGTAGCGGCCGCGGCGGTAGGCCTGGAAGTCGCGCTCGCGCTCGCCGTACGGCAGCTCGGTGCGGCGCTCGACGATCGGCAGGTAAGCGTTCAGGAACGCATCGCCGACGCTTTGCATCAGGTCAAACGAGCGTTCGAAACCGGGCTCCGAGAAGTCGTCGAAGAAGATCCCGCCGATGCCGCGCGTCTCGTTGCGGTGCTTCAGGAAGAAATATTCGTCGCACCATTGCTTGAAGCGCGGGTAGAGCTCGGCGCCGAACGGGTCGAGCGCGTCCTTGCAGGTCTGGTGGAAATGCCGCGCGTCGTCCTCGAAGCCGTAAACCGGTGTCAGATCCATGCCGCCGCCGAACCAGAACACGGGCGCCTCGCCCGGTTTCGTCGCGATCAGCATCCGCACGTTCATGTGGACGGTCGGGCAGTACGGATTGCGCGGGTGCAGCACCAGCGACACGCCGAGCGCCTCGAAGCCGCGGCCCGCGAGCTGCGGGCGCGCCGCGCTCGCCGACGGCGGCAGCGCGTCGCCCGCGACGTCGGAAAAGCCGATTCCCGCGCGTTCGAACACGCGGCCGCCTTCGAGAATCCGCGTGCAGCCGCCGCCGCGCAGGCGTTCGGCCGGCCCGCGCTGCCACGTGTCGGTCGCGAGCGGCGTGCCGTCGAGCGCGCCGAGCGCGTCGGCGATCCGGGTCTGCAGGCTCTGGAGGTACGTGCGCACACGCGCCACGTCGTAGGTCGAATCGGTCATGTCTGGACTGGCGGCCCCCGCCTGACGCGGGGGCCGTAAAAAAAGCATCTGCCGGGCATTCTATCGAACCCCGGCAGAGGGGCCGCCGCCGCGCGGGCGCGGGGCGGCGATTGCGACGTCACGTGCTCTTGCGGTTGAGCGCGCGAAAGCCGATGTCGCGGCGGTACTGCATGCCTTCGAAATTGATCTGGTTGATCGTGTCGTACGCATGCTGCTGCGCTTCGCGCACCGAATCGGCGAGGCCGACCACGCACAGCACGCGACCGCCCGACGTCACGAGCTTGTCGCCGTCGGCGAGCGTCGTGCCCGCATGGAACGTCACGGCCTGTTCGGTTTCGGCCGGGATGCCGTTGATGCGGTCGCCCTTGCGCGGCGCGTCCGGGTAGCCGTGCGCGGCGAGCACGACGCCCAGCGCGGTGCGGCGATCCCAGTCGAGCTCGACCGTGTCGAGCGTGCCTGCGATCGCCTGCTCGACGACCTTCGAGAAATCGCTCTTCAGGCGCGCCATGATCGGCTGCGTTTCCGGGTCGCCCATCCGGCAGTTGAACTCGAGCGTGCGCGGATTGCCGTCCTTGTCGATCATCAGGCCCGCGTACAGGAAGCCCGTGAAGCGGATGCCGTCCTTCTCCATCCCGCGCACGGTTGGCATGATGATCTCGCGCATCACGCGTGCATGCATCTGCGGCGTGACGATCGGCGCGGGCGAATACGCGCCCATGCCGCCGGTGTTCGGGCCGCGATCCTCGTCGAGCAGGCGCTTGTGGTCCTGGCTGGAAGCCAGCGCCAGCGCGTGCTTGCCGTCGACCATCACGATGAAGCTGGCTTCCTCGCCATCGAGGAATTCCTCGATCACGACGCGCGCGCCGGCATCGCCGAGCTTGTTGCCCGACAGCATCATGTCGACGGCCGCATGCGCTTCTTCGAGCGTCATCGCGACGACGACGCCCTTGCCGGCCGCGAGGCCGTCGGCCTTCACGACGATCGGCGCGCCCTTCGCGTCGATGTACGCGTGGGCGGCGGCCGCATCGGAGAAGGTTTCGTAGTCGGCGGTCGGAATGTTGTGGCGCTTCATGAACGCCTTCGCGAAATCCTTCGAGCTTTCGAGCTGCGCGGCTTCGCGGGTCGGGCCGAATACCTTCAGGCCGCGTGCGCGGAACAGGTTGACGATGCCGGCCGCGAGCGGCGCTTCCGGCCCGACGAGCGTGAACGCGACGCCTTCGCGCTCCGCGAAATCGGCGAGTTCGTCGAGCGCCGTGATGTCGACGTTCTTCAGACGCTCGTCCTGCGCCGTGCCGCCATTGCCGGGCGCGACGTAGACCATCTGGACGCGCGGCGATTGCGCGAGCTTCCACGCCAGCGCATGTTCGCGGCCGCCGGAACCGACGACGAGTAGTTTCATGGGATTCCCCGCAGACTAGAAAACAGGGCGGCCGGCACGCTCAGGCGCGCCGGCCGCGAAATCGGTCGGGCCGCCGTCGCAACGCTGCGCGCGGCGGCCGGCATCTCATTCCTCGACGATGACGGCGTTTGTATACACGTCCTGCACGTCGTCGAGGTTCTCGAGCGCGTCCAGGAGCTTCTGCATCTTCGCCGCGTCGTCGCCGGTGAATTCGACTTCGTTCTGCGGCTTCATCGTCACTTCGGCGAGTTCGGCCTTGAAGCCGGCGGCTTCGAGCGCGTCCTTCACCGCGGAAAACGCCTGCCAGTCGCACAGCACCTCGATCGAGCCGTCGTCGTTCGTGTTCACGTCGTTCGCGCCGGCTTCGAGCGCGGCTTCCATCAGCGCGTCTTCCGACGTGCCGGGCGCGAACAGGAACTGGCCGACGTGATCGAACATGAACGCGACGGAGCCGTCGGTGCCCATGTTCCCGCCGAACTTCGAGAATGCGTGGCGCACTTCCGCGACCGTGCGGGTGCGATTGTCGGTCAGCGTGTCGACGATGATCGCCGCGCCGCTGATGCCGTAGCCTTCGTAACGGATTTCTTCGTAGTTCGCGCCGTCCGCGCCGCCGACGCCGCGATCGATCGCACGCTTGACGTTGTCCTTCGGCATGTTCGCGTCGGCTGCCTTGTCGACCGCGAGACGCAGGCGCGGGTTCGAGTTGACGTCGCCGCCGCCGAGGCGCGCCGCGACCTGGATTTCCTTGATCAGGCGGGTCCAGATCTTGCCGCGCTTCGCGTCGGCCGCAGCCTTCTTATGCTTGATGTTGGCCCATTTCGAATGACCAGCCATACCTTTCTCCGTGCCCGGGCGCGCAGCGCGGGCGATTGTTTCAGTGTGTCGTTGAATCGGCGGCCGTTTCGGCGGGCATGAAGCCGCGGGGCCGCGCGTGTCGAGTGGATCGTGATTTTATCACGCGGCGACCGCCGCTTCGGGGCCGCCGCGCATGGCCGAACGGCCGGGGCGGCCGTCGCGGCGCGCCGGGACGCGCGGCATGGCGGCGCCCGACGCCCGGTGCGCTCAGTTCTTGGTGCCGAACAGGCGGTCGCCGGCGTCGCCCAGGCCCGGCACGATGTACGCGTGTTCGTTCAGATGCGAGTCGAGCGACGCGACGAACAGCTTCACGTCGGGGTGCGCGTCCTGGAACACCTGCACGCCCTCGGGCGCGGCGACCAGCGCGACGAACATGATGTTCGCGGCCGGCACGTTGCGGCGCTTGAGCACGTCGACCGCATGCACGGCCGAATAGCCGGTCGCGACCATCGGGTCGCACAGGATGAAGATGCGGTCTTCCAGGTCCGGCAGGCGCACCAGGTATTCGACCGGACGGTGGTCCTCGGCGCGGTACACGCCGATGTGGCCGACGCGCGCGGACGGCACCAGGTCGAGCAGGCCGTCCGACATCCCGATGCCCGCGCGCAGCACGGGCACGATCGCGAGCTTCTTGCCGGCGATCACCGGCGCGTCGACCGCCACCAGCGGGGTTTCGACCCGCTTGGTCGTGATCGGCAGGTTGCGGGTGATCTCATAGCCCATCAGCAGCGTGATCTCGCGCAGCAGTTCGCGGAACGTGCGCGTGGACGTGTCCTTGTCGCGCATGTGCGTGAGCTTGTGCTGGATCAGCGGGTGATCGGTGATGAAGAGGTTCGGGAAACGGCTGTCCTGTTTCATGACGGGGTGCCTTGGCGGCAAAAGGGGATCGGGGGCGGCGGCGGCCATGAGCCGGCCGCCGCTCATGGCCGCAATTTTACCAAGGCGCGCCGCGCGATCCGGATATTATCGACGTCTCACGACAATCCGCGTGCCGCGCACGCCCGTTTGCCCGCCGCCGGCGGCCACGCGGGCCCGTGCCGGCACGCGCGCCACCAGGGAAACGACGATGGATCTCGGCATCGAAGGAAAGACCGCGCTCGTGTGCGCGGCCAGCAAGGGCCTCGGGCGCGGCTGCGCGGAAGCGCTGGCCGCCGAGGGCGTGAACCTCGTGATCGTCGCGCGCACGCGCGACACACTGGAGGAAACCGCGGAAGAGATCCGCGCCGGCGCGAACGTGTCGGTCACGGCGGTCGCGTGCGACATCACGACGCCGGACGGCCGCGCGGCCGCGCTCGCCGCGTGCCCGCAGCCGGACATTCTCGTGACGAATGCCGGCGGCCCGCCGCCCGGCGACTTCCGCGACTTCTCGCACGGCGACTGGATCCGTGCGCTCGAGTCGAACATGCTGACGCCGATCGAGCTGATCCGCGCGACCCTCGACGGGATGATCGGCCGCGGCTTCGGCCGGATCGTCAACATCACGAGTTCGGCCGTGAAGGCGCCGATCGACGTGCTCGCGCTGTCGAACGGCGCCCGCTCGGGGCTGACCGGCTTCGTCGCGGGGCTGTCGCGCAAGGTCGCGGGGCAGGGCGTGACGATCAACAACCTGCTGCCGGGGCTGTTCGACACCGACCGGATCGCGACCACGCTCGCCGCGTCGGCGCAGGCGCAGGGCGTGACGGTCGACGAGATGCGCGCGCGGCGCACCAGGGACATCCCGGCCGGGCGCCTCGGCACGCGCGCCGAGTTCGGCGCGGCCTGCGCGTTCCTGTGCAGCGTGCACGCCGGCTACATTACCGGGCAGAACTGGTTGCTCGACGGCGGCGCGTATCCGGGTACGTTCTGACCCGCGCTTTTCGCTTCACGACGACAACAACCGAACGACGAAGGAACTGGAGATGAGCAAACCCCGCATCGCACTGATTGCGCACGACGCGAAGAAGGACGAGATCGTCGCGCTCGCGGGCCAGTATCGCGAGACGCTCGCGCAATGCCGGCTGGTCGCGACCGGCACGACGGGCGGCCGTATCGCCGCCGCGCACGGGCTCGAGGTCGAGCGCAAGCTGTCGGGGCCGCTCGGCGGCGACCTGCAGATCGGTGCGGAACTCGCCGACGGCCGCGTCGACATCGTCGTGTTCCTGCGCGACCCGATGACCGCACAGCCGCACGACCCCGACATCACGGCGTTGGTGCGCGCATGCGACGTGCACGACGTGCCGGTCGCGACCAACGTCGCGACCGCGCGGATGCTGCTCGACGATCTGGCGCGGAACATGCAGGACGTTTGCTAGGCGCGGGCATCGGCCGATTGTCCCTGCCGGCGGCAGGGCCATGCACGAACGGTGCCGACGCGCGAGAATCGTGCGTCGCCACGCGCGCCTGCCGGCACTCGCACGAATCGGTGCGGCGCGCGCATCGGCGCCCCGGATTTCCCTGACTGACAGACAGAAGAGGAGCAAAACGATGCCGAAAGCAATCCGTTACGACCAGCCGGGCGGCCCGGACGTGATGAAGTGGGTCGATGTCGAGGTCGGCGCGCCGAAGGCGGGCGAAGTCCGCATCCGGCAGCACGCGGTCGGGCTCAACTACATCGACGTGTATTTCCGCACGGGCCTGTATCCGCAACAGCTGCCGGCCGGCCTCGGGATGGAGGCGGCGGGCGAGGTGACGGCCGTCGGCGACGGCGTGACCGCGTTCAAGGCCGGCGACCGTGTCGCCTACGTCGGCCAGCCGCCCGGCGCGTATGCGCAGGAGCGCGTGATGCCGGCCGAGCGCGTCGTGAAGCTGCCGGACGGCATCAGCTACGACGACGCGGCATCGGTGATGCTGCAGGGCCTGACCGCGCACTATCTGCTGCGCCGCACGTACCCGGTGAAGGCCGGCGACACGATCCTGATCCATGCGGCGGCCGGCGGCGTGGGCTTGCTCGTGTGCCAGTGGGCAAAGGCGCTCGGCGCGACCGTGATCGGTACGGTCGGCTCCGACGAGAAGGCCGAGCTCGCGAAGGCGCACGGCTGCGATCATCCGATCGTCTACACGCGCGAGAACTTCACGCAGCGCGTGAAAGAGATCACGAACGGCGCGGGCGTGCCGGTCGTCTACGATTCGATCGGCAAGGACACCTATATCGGCTCGCTCGACAGCCTCGCGCCGCTCGGCTACTTCGTCAGCTTCGGCAATGCGTCGGGGCCGCTGCCGCCGATCGACTCGAAGGAATTCTCGTCGCGCGGCTCGCTGTTCTTCACGCGACCGACGCTGTTCTCGTACATCGCGAAGCGCGCCGATCTCGAAGCCGCGGCCGCCGAGCTGTTCGACGTGATCCTGTCGGGCAAGGTGAAGACGAGCATCAACCAGCGCTATCCGCTTGCCGAAGTCGGCCGCGCGCATGCCGATCTCGAAGCACGCAAGACCACCGGCTCGACGATCCTGGTTCCCTGACGCATCCTTTCTCGTGCCGGCGTCACGCCGGCACATCCCGGGCGGCGCCGGCGGGCCGCCCGTCCTGCCTCCTGTCTTCCGGCCTGTCCGACGTCCCGTCCACTGTTCCCGCTGTACGCGTTTACGCGTTTTTTACACCCGCCCCGATACCTTTGACCCGCCCTTTACGCGCGTTCCCATAAGGTTCTAGTCGTCCGATTTCGACGACGGAGAACAAAAAATGGATGGGGTTTTCATCGGCGCACTGGTGCTCTTCACCGCGCTGATCCTCGGTTTGCTTGCCGGTTGCGACAAGCTCGTGCAATACGGTCGCGGGGGGCGGGCATGACCTGGATGCTTTGGCTGGCGGGCGCCTCGACGGCCCTGCTGTTCGCGTATCTCGTCTTTGCGCTGCTGCGCGCGGAGGACATCGAATGAACGCGAACAACCTGTTGCAGATGGGGCTGTTCATCGTCGTGCTGCTGGCGGCGGCCGTACCGGTCGCGCGCTACCTGAGCGCGGTGATGGACGGCAGCTCGCGCGTCGTGCGCGTGTTCGGGCCGCTCGAACGCGCGCTGTACCGCATCGCCGGCGTCGACGCGGGCACCGAAATGAACTGGAAGCAGTACACGGTCGCGACGATTGCATTCAACGCGCTCGGCGTGCTGTTCCTTTATGCGCTGCTGCGCCTGCAGGGCTTCCTGCCCGGCAACCCGCAGCAGTTCGGCGCGATGACGCCCGACGGCGCGTTCAACACGGCCGTCAGTTTCGTCGCCAACACGAACTGGCAGGACTACACGCCCGAGCAGACCGTCAGCTATCTGTCGCAGATGCTCGGCCTGACGGTGCAGAACTTCCTGTCGGCGGCGACCGGCATCGTCGTCGTGATCGCGCTGATCCGCGGCTTCGCGCGCCACACCGCGCAGACGATCGGCAACTTCTGGGTCGATCTCACGCGCGTGACGCTGTACGTGCTCGTGCCGATGGCGGCGCTCGTCGCCGCGCTGCTGATGAGCCAGGGCGTGCTGCAGAACATGAAGGCGTACCAGGACGTGCCGGTGTTGCAGGCGAGCACGTATGCGGCGCCGAAGCTCGACGCGCAGGGCAACCCGGTGAAGGACGACAAGGGTAACGCCGTCACGGTGCCGACCCCGCTCACGAAGCAGACGCTCGCGATGGGGCCGGTAGCTTCCCAGGAAGCGATCAAGATGCTCGGCACCAACGGCGGCGGCTTCTTCAACGCGAACTCCGCGCACCCGTACGAGAACCCGACGCCGTTCGCGAACTTCATCGAGATCTTCGCGATCCTGATCATCCCGGCCGCGCTGTGCCTGGTATTCGGCCGCATGATCGGCGACCGCCGGCAGGGCATCGCGGTGCTCGCGGCGATGACGGTCGCGTTCGCGGTCGCGACCGGCGTCGAGGTGAGCGCCGAGCAGGCCGGCAACCCGACGCTCGCCGCGCTGCACGTCGACCAGTCGGCCGGCGCGCTGCAGCCGGGCGGCAACATGGAGGGCAAAGAAACCCGCTTCGGGATCGCGCAGACCGGCATCTTCACGGTCGCGACGACGGCCGCGTCGTGCGGTGCGGTCGACGCGATGCACGATTCGCTGACGCCGGTCGGCGGCCTCGTGCCGATGCTGCTGATGCAGCTCGGCGAGGTGGTCTTCGGCGGGGTCGGCTCGGGCCTCTACGGGATGCTCGTGTTCGCGCTGCTCGCGGTGTTCGTCGCCGGCCTGATGATCGGCCGCACGCCGGAATACGTCGGCAAGAAGATCGAATCGTACGAGATGAAGATGGTGTCGATCGTCGTGCTGCTCACGCCGCTGCTCGTGCTGGTCGGCACGTCGATCGCGGTGCTGGCGGACGCGGGCAAGGCCGGCATCGCGAACCCGGGCCCGCACGGCTTCTCGGAAATCCTCTATGCGTTCAGCTCGGCCGCGAACAACAACGGCAGCGCGTTCGCGGGCCTGACGGTCGGCACGCCGTTCTACAACTGGATGACCGCGATCGCGATGTGGTTCGGCCGCTTCGGCACGATCGTGCCGGTGCTGGCGATCGCAGGCTCGCTCGCCGCGAAGAAGCGCATCGCGGTGACGAGCGGCACGCTGCCGACCCACGGCCCGCTGTTCGTCGTGCTGCTGCTCGGCACCGTGCTGCTGGTGGGCGCGCTGACCTACGTGCCGGCGCTCGCGCTCGGCCCGGGTGTCGAGCACCTGATGATGTGGCTGGGCGCGTGACGCGCGCCCGCATGGCGACACATTGAAAAGACTGAAGAGCTTGAAGAGATCGCAATGACTCAACATTCCGCAACACGGTCCATGTTCGATCCGGCGCTGCTGCGCCCGGCGATCGTGGATTCGTTCAAGAAACTCACGCCGCGCACGCAGTTCCGCAACCCGGTGATGTTCTGCGTGTACGTCGGCAGCATCCTCACCACGATCCTGTGGATCGCCGCGCTCGCCGGCCAGGCCGAGGCGCCCGCGGGCTTCATCCTCGCGGTCACGCTGTGGCTGTGGTTCACCGTGCTGTTCGCGAACTTCGCCGAAGCGCTCGCCGAAGGGCGCTCGAAGGCGCAGGCCGCGTCGCTGCGCAGCGCGAAGAAGGACGTGATGGCGAAGAAGCTGAACGAGCCGCATCCGAAGTCGCCGATCCGCATCACGACCGCGTCCGACCTGCGCAAGGGCGACGTGGTGCTGGTCGAGACCGGCGACGTGATCCCGGCCGACGGCGAGGTCGTCGACGGCGTCGCGTCGGTCGACGAGTCGGCGATCACCGGCGAATCCGCGCCGGTGATCCGCGAATCGGGCGGCGATTTCTCGTCGGTGACGGGCGGCACGCGCGTGCTGTCCGACTGGATCGTCGTCAAGGTCACCGCGAACCCCGGCGAGGCGTTTCTCGACCGGATGATCGCGATGGTCGAAGGCGCGAAGCGCAAGAAGACGCCGAACGAGGTCGCGCTGACGATCCTGCTCGTCGCGCTGACGATCGTGATGCTGCTCGCGACCGCGACGCTGCTGCCGTTCTCGATGTTCTCGGTCGACGCGATGAAGGCCGGCCACGTGGTGACGATCACCGCGCTCGTCGCGCTGCTCGTGTGCCTGATCCCGACGACGATCGGCGGGTTGCTGTCCGCGATCGGCGTGGCCGGGATGAGCCGGATGATGCAGGCGAACGTGATCGCGACGTCGGGCCGCGCGGTGGAAGCGGCCGGCGACGTCGACGTGCTGCTGCTCGACAAGACCGGCACGATCACGCTCGGCAACCGCCAGGCGTCGACGTTCGTGCCGGCGCCGGGCGTGACCGAGGAAGCACTGGCCGATGCCGCGCAACTGTCGTCGCTCGCGGACGAAACGCCGGAAGGGCGCAGCATTGTCGTGCTCGCGAAGGAGCGCTTCAACATCCGCCAGCGCGACATGGCGCAACTGCACGCGACGTTCCTCGGTTTTTCCGCGCAGACGCGGATGAGCGGCGTCGACCTGCCCGGCCGCGAGATCCGCAAGGGCGCGGCCGACGCGATCCGCCGCTACGTCGAAACCCACGGCAGCCGCTTCCCCGAAGAAGTGCGCCGCGCGGTGGACGACGTCGCGCGCCGCGGCAGCACGCCGCTCGTCGTGGCCGACCTGCAGGACGGGGCGGCGCGCGTGCTCGGCGTGATCGAGCTGAAGGACATCGTGAAGGGCGGCATCAAGGAGCGCTTCGCGGAACTGCGCAAGATGGGCATCAAGACCGTGATGGTGACGGGCGACAACCGGCTGACGGCCGCGGCGATCGCGGCGGAAGCGGGCGTCGACGATTTCCTCGCGGAAGCGACGCCGGAAACCAAGCTCGCGACGATTCGCGAGCATCAGGCGGCTGGGCGCCTCGTCGCGATGACGGGCGACGGCACCAACGACGCGCCGGCGCTCGCGCAGGCCGACGTCGCGGTCGCGATGAACACCGGCACGCAGGCGGCGAAGGAAGCCGGCAACATGGTCGACCTCGACTCGAACCCGACCAAGCTGATCGAGATCGTCGAGATCGGCAAGCAGATGCTGATGACGCGCGGGTCGCTCACCACGTTCTCGATCGCGAACGACATCGCGAAGTACTTCGCGATCATCCCGGCCGCGTTCGTGACGACCTATCCGCAACTGCGCGTGCTCGACATCATGCATCTGACGTCGCCGGCGTCCGCGATCCTGTCGGCGGTGATCTTCAATGCGTTGATCATCGTCGCGCTGATTCCGCTCGCGCTGAAGGGCGTGACCTACCGGCCGCTCGGCGCGGCGTCGCTGCTGCGCCGCAACCTGCTGGTGTACGGCCTCGGCGGTGTGCTGCTGCCGTTCCCGTTCATCAAGCTGATCGACATGACGCTCGCCGCGCTCGGCTGGGCCTGAGCCGGCCGCACTTGAAGGAACCATCATGAAAACGTTGATTCGCCCGCTCGTCGTGCTTTTTGTCGTGCTGACCGCCGTGACCGGCCTCGCTTATCCGGCCGTGATGACCGTGTTCGGTCAGGCCGTGTTCCCGTCGCAGGCCAACGGCAGCCTGATCGAGCAGAACGGCAAGGTCGTCGGCTCCGCGCTGATCGGCCAGCCGTTCGACGCGCCGAAGTACTTCTGGGGCAGGCTGTCGGCCACCGCGCCGATGCCGTACAACGCGGCAGGCTCCGGTGGCTCGAACCTCGGCCCGTTGAACCCGTCGCTCGCCGACCAGGTGAAGGCGCGCATCGCCGCGCTGCGAGACGCGGGCACCGACCTGTCGAAGCCGGTGCCGGTCGACCTCGTGACGGCGTCGGCGAGCGGCCTCGATCCGGAGATCACGCCGGCCGCGGCTGCATATCAGGTCGAGCGCGTTGCGAAGGCGCGCAACCTGGCGCCGGACGCGGTCGCGCAACTCGTCGCCGCGAACACGGCGGGCCGCCAGTTCGGCGTGCTCGGCGAGCCGCGCGTGAACGTGCTGAAGCTGAATCTCGCGCTCGACGCGGCGCAGGCCGCGCACTGAGCGAGCGTGCATGCGGGCTCCCCGGCGCGGCTGGCTGCGCCGCCGGGCCCGACTTCGTTTCGACGGCGCTCGCGCCGTCTTTGCCTTTTGCGGCGATTTGGAACCACAATGGCTGTATCTCGCGCGCCATCCGGCGTGTCGCCCTCCTGACGCATGAACCGCCCCGATCCCGACCAACTCCTCGACAAGCTGCAGCGCGATGAAGAAAAGCAGCGGCGCGGCCAGCTCAAGATCTTCTTCGGCGCGTCCGCCGGCGTCGGCAAGACCTACGCGATGCTGCAGGCCGCGCGCCAGCGCGTGCAGGAAGGCGTCGACGTCGTCGTCGGCATCGTCGAGACCCACGGCCGTGCCGAAACCGCCGCGCTGCTCGACGGCCTCGACGTGTTGCCGCCCGCCCGCATCGACTATCGCGGCCGCCCGCTCGCCGAATTCGATCTCGACGGCGCGCTCGCGCGAGCGCCGCAACTGATCCTCGTCGACGAGCTCGCGCATTCGAACGTGCAGGGCGCACGGCACCTGAAGCGCTGGCAGGACGTCTACGAGCTGCTCGACGCGGGCATCGACGTGTATACGACCGTCAACGTCCAGCACCTCGAAAGCCTGAACGACGTGGTCGGCGCGATCACCGGCATCCGCGTGTGGGAGACCGTGCCCGATCGCGTGTTCGACGCGGCCGACGAAGTCACGCTCGTCGACCTGCCGGCCGAGGAACTGCTCGAGCGGATGCGCGACGGCAAGGTCTATCTCGTGCAGCAGGCCGAGCGCGCGGTGCGCAACTTCTTCCGCAAGGGCAACCTGATCGCGCTGCGCGAACTCGCGCTGCGGCGCACGGCCGATCGCGTCGACGCGCAGATGCGCGAGTACCGCGCCGACCGTTCGATCCAGCGCATCTGGCAGGCGCGCGAGCGGCTGCTGGTGTGCGTCGGGCCCGGCCCCGAAGCGCCGACGCTCGTGCGCGCGGCGGCGCGGCTCGCGGCGAGCCTGAAGGCCGACTGGATCGCCGTGTACGTCGAGACGCCGCGCCTGCAACGGTTGCCCGACGCGCGGCGGCAGCGCACGCTCGACGCGCTGAAGCTCGCGGCCGAACTCGGCGCGGAGACGGCCACGCTCGCCGGTGCGGATGCGGTCGCCGCGCTGATCGGCTATGCGAAGGTGCGCAACGTGTCGAAGCTCGTCGCGGGCGGCTCGCCGAAGGTCGGGCTCGTGCGCCGCTTCGCGCGGCCGTTCGGCGAGCAGCTGGCGGAGCGCGCGGGCGACGTCGACCTGATGCTGATTCGCGCGTCCGCGAGCGACGAGACGCGCGCCGTACCGCTCGACGCACGGGCGCGCGACTGGCGCGATGCGTTCGCGCAGTTCGGCACGCACCGCTCGCCGCCGCGCCATTACGCGTATGCGGCCGCGATCTGCGCGGCGATCACCGTCGTCGCGAGCGTCGTGTCCGGGCGGCTCGACCTCACGAACCTCGTGATGCTGTACCTGCTCGGCGTGGTGTTCTCGGCCGTGCGGCTCGGGCGCGGCCCGGGCGTGCTGCAGTCGTTCCTGTCGGTGGCCGCGTTCGATTTCTTCTTCGTGCCGCCGCGCATGTCGTTCTCGGTCAGCGACACGCAATACCTGCTGACCTTCTTCGGGATGCTGCTGACGTCGCTCGTGATCAGCCACCTGACGTCGACGCTGACGCGCCAGGCGAGCGTCGCGCAGCGCCGCGAGCGCCGCACCGGTGCGATCTACGCGATGGCGCGCGAGCTCGGCGCGGCGCTGACGACCGAGCAGATCGTCGAGATCGGCAGCCGCCACGTGGGCGAGGTGTTCCGCGCGCGTGTCGCGTTCCTGCTGCCCGACAGCGCGGACCAGGTGCGGCAGAAGATCGAGGAGCCCGACGCGGCCGTCACGCTGACCGGTGCCGAGCTCGACAGCGACGTCGGCCAGTGGGTGTACGACCAGCAGAAGCCGGCCGGGCGCGGCACCGATACCTTGCCGGCGACGGCCGCGCTGTACCTGCCGCTGAAGGCGCCGATGCGCACGCGCGGCGTGCTGGCGGTCGCGTCGCGCGAGCCGCGCGAACTCGAGGTGCCCGAGCAGCAGCGGATGCTCGACGCATTCGCCGCGCAGATCGCGCTCGCGCTGGAGCGTGTGCACTACGTCGAGATCGCGCGCGACGCGCTCGTCAACATGGAGTCCGAGCGGCTGCGCAACTCGCTGCTGTCGGCGATCTCGCACGACTTGCGCACGCCGCTCACGACGATCGTCGGCTTTTCGTCGATGCTCGCGAACGGGCGCGCGGCCGCGCAGGCGGGCGACGCCGCGGCGGCCGCGCGGCTCGCGCAGCGCGAGGGCGAACTCGTCGACGCGATTCACGACGAGGCGCTGCGGATGACGGGCATCGTCACGAACCTGCTCGACATGGCGCGGCTGCAGGCCGGCAGCCTGCAGCTCAAGCGCCAGTGGTCGCTGCTCGAGGAAACGGTCGGCGCTGCGCTCGCCGCCTGCCGGCGCGTGCTCGCGCGCCATCCCGCGCGCGTCGCGCTGCCGGCCGACCTGCCGCTGCTGCAGATGGACGCGGTGCTGATGGAGCGCCTGTTCACCAACCTGTTCGAGAACGCGGCGAAGTACACGCCGCCCGATACGTCGCTCGACATCGGTGCCGAGCGCGTGACCGAGGACGGGCAACCATTCGTGCGCGTGCACGTCGACGATCATGGCCCGGGCCTGCCGGCCGGGATGGAAACGCGGATCTTCGACAAGTTCACGCGTGGCGAGAAGGAATCGGCGACGCCTGGCATCGGGCTCGGCCTCGCGATCTGCCGCGCGATCGTCGAGGCGCACGGCGGTAAAATCGGCGCGCTCAACCGCACCGCGCCCGACGGCCACGTGACGGGCGCGCGCTTCTGGTTCACGCTGCCGGTCGACACGCCGCCGGCCGCGCCGGCCGTGCCCGACGACGAATCCGACCTGCCGGGCGCATCGCCCCCATCCGAGTCATTGCCAGACCATGAGTGAACCCAGCCTGACCGTCGTCCTGATCGAGGACGAAAAGCAGATCCGCCGCTTCGTGCGCGCCGCGCTCGAAGAGGAGGACATCGCGGTGTTCGAGGCCGAGACGGGCAAGCAGGGGCTGATCGACGCGGCGACGCGCAAGCCCGATCTCGTGATCGTCGACCTCGGCCTGCCCGATACCGACGGCCTCGACGTGATCCGCGAGCTGCGCGGCTGGTCCGAGGTGCCGGTGATCGTGCTGTCCGCCCGCACGCAGGAAGAGGAGAAGGTCGCGGCGCTCGACGCGGGCGCCGACGACTACCTGACCAAGCCGTTCGGCGTGTCCGAACTGCGTGCGCGGATGCGCGCGCAACTGCGCCGGCGCAACCAGGGCGGCGCGAACGAGTCGCCGAAGGTGAGCTTCGGCACCGTGACCGTCGATCTCGCGCTGCGCCAGGTGTGGCGCGACGACGCGATCGTCCACCTGACGCCGCTCGAATACCGGCTGCTCGCGACGCTCGTGCGTCACGCGGGGCGCGTGCTCACGCACCGCCAGCTGCTGCGCGACGTGTGGGGGCCGTCGCACGTCGAGAGCCATCACTATCTGCGCATCTACATGGCGCACCTGCGCCAGAAGCTCGAGGCCGATCCCGCGCAGCCCGAGCACATCGTCACCGAGACGGGCGTCGGCTACCGGCTCGTCGGCGCCGTGTGACGGGCGGTGCGCGGCGGCGCATGCGGCCGTGACGCCGCGCATCGGCACGGTTGCGCCGGCGCGACAGTCTCTCGACCGGCGCCGGCCTTGCACACCCGTTGCGCAATCCCCGCTATCCTGACCGTTCCGCGAACGAAAACGAGGAGCGTGCAATGTCCGTCCGTCTGGTCGTCATCCGTGCGCTGGCGCTGGTCGCGCCCGGCGCGTTCGCCCAGCCGTTGCCGCCCGGGCAGCAGCCGCCCGCGCAGGTGGCGCTGGCCAATCCCGCGTCAGTCAACTGCGAGAAGCTCGGCGGTCGCCACGTGATCCGCAACCTGTCGAGCGGGCAGGTCGGGATGTGCGTGTTCGAGGATGGCCGCGTGTGCGAGGAGTGGGCGCTGTACCGCGACGATCGCTGCGTCGGCGGCGGTGCGCCGAAGCGCGTGGCGAACTGAGCGCGGCCGGCCGATCGCGCCCCGCATCGGCCACCGACGTGGCCGGCAGCCGGCAGGTCCGTAAGCCTCTTGTTATACTCGGCGCCGCCCGGGGACGACCCCGGGCCATTCGCTTCAACGGGGACGGCCCCATCCGATCTGGAGTACGTCGAGATGGCGTGGGTATGGTTGTTGATCGCCGGTTTGCTGGAAGTGGCCTGGGCGGCCGGCTTGAAATCGTCGGACGGCTTCACGAAGCTCGGTCCGTCGGTGTTTACGATCGTGACGGCGCTGGCCAGCTTCGGGCTGCTCGCGGTCGCGATGCGCCAGTTGCCGCTCGGCACCGCATACGCGGTGTGGACGGGCATCGGCGCGGTCGGCGCGTTCGTGTTCGGTATCGTGATGATGGGCGAGGCGCTGACCGTCGCGCGCGTCGCGAGCGCGGCGCTGATCGTCGCGGGGCTGGTCGGCCTGAAGCTGTCGTCGGCCGCCTGACGACGGGATGCCGGGCGCGCATGCGCCCGGGCGCCATCCCGCACTGCGGAATTGCGCCGGCCGCCCGCCCAGCCTGTCTATAATGGAACGCATTCGGGCCTGAATCCCGTCGTGCTTCGCGCGGCACGCGGTGCCGGTCGCCACGCGCCGCGCGGCCAGTCTGTCCGACCCGATCCGGTCAATCGGCAAAACGCACGGAAAGTGCAAGGAGAGGGCCATGATCGAAGCCATTTCGCTCGGCGCGGGGCTCGCGTGGGCGAGCGGCCTGCGCCTGTACCTGACGGTCCTGATCGCCGGCGTGCTGGCGCGGTTCGGCTGGCTCCATCTGCCCGACACGCTGGCCGTGCTGATGTCGCCGTGGGTCATCGGCGCCGCGGCCGTGCTCACCGTAACCGAATTCCTTGCCGACAAGATCCCCGCGTTCGACTCGCTGTGGGATGCCGTGCATACCTTCATCCGCATTCCGGCCGGCGCCGTGCTCGCGGCCGGCGCGCTCGGCCATGCCGACCCGACCATGCTGGCGGTCGCGGGGCTCGCCGGCGGCTCGCTCGCCGGCGCCGCGCACGTGGCGAAGGCCGGCACGCGCGCGCTGATCAACCTGTCTCCCGAACCGATTTCGAACTGGGTCGCGTCGTCGACCGAGGACGGTCTCGTGGTCGGCGGGCTCGTCCTCGCGTTCTTCGTTCCGCTCGCGTTCCTCGTGCTGCTCGCTGCGTTCATCGCGGCGTCGGCGTGGGCGCTGCCGCGGCTGTGGCGCGGCGTGTCGGGTGGTTTTCGCGGAATGGCGAACCACATGGTGTCGCGGCTCAACTCGATCGGAGGGAAACGCGATTGAAGGGGCCGCAACACGCGGCGCAGCCGCCGGCCGGCCAACCCGGCCATGACGGGCGCGCGCATGCCGGCCGCTTCGGCCTGCGCGACCTGATCCACCAGGCCGCCCGGATGACCGCGCGCGACTGGCGCGCGGGCGAACTGACGCTGCTGGTCCTCGCGCTGGTGCTCGCGGTCGCGGCGCTGACGAGCGTCGGCTTTCTCGCCGACCGCCTGCGCCAGGGGCTCGAGCGCGACGCGCGCCAGATGCTCGGCGCCGATTTCGTCGTGCGTGCCGATCGCCCCGTCGATCCGTCGTTCGACCGGCAGGCCCGCGCGCTGGGCCTGCGTACCGCCACGACCGCCATCTTCCCGAGCATGATCGCGGCCGCCGCGGGCGGGCAGGCGGCCGACGCCGCGCCGTCGCGCCTCGCCGCCGTGAAGGCCGTGTCGCCCGGCTATCCGTTGCGCGGCGCGGTCGAGATTCTGCCGGTTGGTGCGACCGTCGCGCAGAAGGCGGCCGCGATTCCCGCGCCCGGCACCGTATGGGCCGACCCGGCGCTGCTCGACGCGCTGCACCTGAAGGCGGGCGATACGGTGCGCGTCGGGCTGCGCACGTTCACGGTCGCCGCGGCGATCACCCGCGAACTCGATCGCGGCTTTTCGTTCGTCAATTTTTCGCCGCGGCTGATGATGCGCGCGGACGAGCTCGCCGCGACGGGGCTCACGGGCTACGGCAGCCGCGTCACGTACCGGCTGCTGGTCGCCGGCGACGCACCGGCCATTGCGCGCTTCGAAACGTATGCGCACCAGCGCGTCGACGGCGGGAAGCTGCGCGGTGTCGGGCTCGAGTCGTTGCAGGAAGGGCAGCCGCAGGTGCGGCAGACGCTGGATCGCGCGCGTCATTTCCTGACGCTCGTCGCGTTGCTGACCGCGCTGCTCGCGGCGGTCGCGATCGCGATGGCCGCGCAGCGCTACATGCGGCGTCATCTCGACGGCTGCGCAACGATGCGCTGCCTCGGCGTGAGCCGCCGCACGCTCGGCGCGCTGTTCGCGCTCGAATTCGTCGGCGTCGGCGTCGTGTCGGGCGCCGCGGGCGCGGTGCTGGGCTACGGCGGCCACTGGGCGCTGCTGGCCGCGCTCGGCAGCCTGATCGACGTCGTGCTGCCGCCGCCGACGTTGTGGCCGGCGCTGATCGGCATGGGCGCCGCGCTCGTGCTGCTGCTCGGTTTCGCGCTGCCGCCGCTCGTCCCGCTCACGCGCGTGCCGCCGGTACGCGTGCTGCGGCGCGATTGGGGCGACGCGTCGCGCACCGCGTGGGCCGCGTATGCGATCGGCGTCGTGCTGTTCGCGGGGCTGCTGATCGTGGCCGCCGGCAACCTGAAGCTCGGCCTGATCGTCGCGGGCGGCTTCGCCGGCGCGCTGGTCGGGTTCGCGCTGATCGCCCGGCTCGTGCTGTTCGCCGCCGCGCGCGCGGTGCGCAATGCGCGCGTGGCCGCGGGCGTCGGCTGGCGTTACGCGCTGGCGTCGCTGCACCGGCGCGGCACGGCCAGCGCGCTGCAGATCACCGCGCTCGCGCTCGGCCTGATGTGCCTGCTGCTGATCGCGATCACACGCAACGACCTCGTGGCGGGCTGGCGGCAGTCGACGCCGCCCGATGCGCCGAACCAGTTCCTGATCGACATCCAGCCCGACCAGCGCGCCGATGTGGCCGCCTATCTGGCCGCGCACGGCGTGCGCGACGCGGTGCCCGCGCCGATGGTGCGCGGCCGCCTGGTCGCGATCAACGGCAAGCCGGTGAATCCGGACGCATATCCTTCCGAAGAGGCGCGCCGGCTCGTCGATCGCGAGTTCAACCTGTCGTATACGACCGAACTGCCGTCCGACAACCGGATCGTCGAAGGCGACTGGTTCGGCAACGCGGCCACGCCGCAGATCTCGATCGAAGCCGGCCTCGCGAAGACGCTGAACGTGAAACCGGGCGATACGCTGCGCTTCGACGTGACGGGGCTGACGGTCGATGCGCCGATCACCAGCGTGCGCAAGCTCGACTGGGGCTCGTTCCGCGTCAACTTCTTCGTGTTGATGCCGCCGCCGGTGCTGAAGGATTTCCCCGCCGTCTACCTGACCAGTTTCCATCTGCCGGCCTCGAACGCCGCGCTGCTCGATCCGCTGATCGCGCGCTACCCGAACCTGACCGCGATCGACGTCGCGCCGATCCTCGCGCAGTTGCAGCGGATGATGCTGCAGGTGGTCGGTGCGGTGCAGTTCCTGTTCGCGTTCACGCTCGCGGCCGGCGTGCTCGTGCTGTACACGGCGCTCGCCGGCTCGCGCGACGAGCGCGTGCGCGAGGCCGCGCTGCTGCGTGCGCTCGGCGCGTCGCGCGCGCAGGTCAACGCAGTGCAGCGCGCGGAATTCGTCGTGGTCGGCGCGCTGGCCGGCGTGCTGGCATCGGCGGGCGCGATCGCGGTCGGCTGGGTGCTCGCGTCGCGCGTGTTCGACTTCCAGCTCGCCGTCGATCCGTGGCTCGTGCCGGCGGGCATCGCGGCCGGTGTCGTCTGCGCCGGTGCGGCCGGCTGGTTGAGCCTGCATAATGTGTTGCGGCGCCCCGCGCTGCAGTCGCTGCGCGACGCCTGAGCGTCGCCCGCGGCCCCGAAGATCCCGTTTTCCGACTATCCGTAATGACCGATGTGAATGACGATGCGCCGGCGCAGCCGACGGCGTTCGAGCTCGTGGGCGGCGAAGCCCGCGTGCGCGAAATGGTGGACCGTTTCTACGACCTGATGGACCTCGAACCCGAGTTCGCGCAGATTCGCGCGCTGCATCCGCCGTCGCTCGACGGTTCGCGCGACAAGCTGTTCTGGTTCCTGTGCGGCTGGCTCGGCGGCCCCGACCACTACATCAGCCGGTTCGGCCATCCCCGGCTGCGCGCGCGACACCTGCCGTTCCCGATCGCGTCGGTCGAGCGTGACCAGTGGCTGCGCTGCATGGCGTGGGCGATGGAGGACGTCGGGTTGCCGGAGCCGCTGCGCGAGCGGCTCATGCATTCGTTCTACGACACGGCCGACTGGATGCGCAACCGGCCCGGTTGATCGACCGGTACGCCGCTGTCCGCGCGCGGGACGATCTGCGCTGGGCGCATGAGCGGCCCGGCGCGACACTGGCCGTTTCTCCATCGATACGAGGCTTGCCCGATGACGACCCAAGCGCTGTTTCGCGAAGACGCGTACCTCACGCAATGCGAGGCGATCGTCCAGGCCGTCGGCGACGGCGGCATCCGGCTCGACCGCACCGTGTTCTATCCGCTCGGCGGCGGCCAGGCCGGCGACACCGGCACGCTGACGCTGCCCGACGGCAGCACGATCGCGATCGCCGACACGCGCAAGGCGAAGTTCGACGGCGCGACGCCCGACGACGCCGTCCACGTGCCCGCGCCGGGCCAGGAGGCGAGCGTCGCGACGCTCGCCCCCGGCACGCGCGTGGTTGCTGAGATCGATTGGCTGCGCCGCTACCGGCACATGCGTCTGCACACGGCCGCGCACCTGATGTGCGCGGTGCTGCCGTACGCGGTCGACGGCTGCAGCGTGACGGCCGACTACGTGCGGCTCGATTTCGCGACTTCCGACGCGATCGACCGCGACGACGTCGAGCGGCGCCTCGCGGGCTTCGTCGTCGGCGCGCATCCGGTCACGACCGAATGGATCACCGACGACGAGATGGCCGAGCGTCCCGAACTCGTGCGCACGATGAGCGTGAAGCCGCCGATGGGCCTCGGCCGCGTGCGGCTGCTGCGCATCGAAAACGTCGACCTGCAGCCGTGCGGCGGCACGCATGTGCGCAACACGTCCGAAATCGGCGGGTTGCGGGTCGCGAAACTGGAAAAGAAGAGTGCGCGCACACGGCGCCTCGTACTGGAGTTTGCATGACGGTCGATACCGGGAAAGCAGGCGCGGCGGCGCTCGATCCGCAGGCACGGGAGATTCTCGATTTCTGGTTCGGCGAGCCGGACTCGGCCGAATTCGGGCAGAACCGCAAGGTCTGGTTCAACGGCGGCGCCGCGTTCGACGACGTGCTGCGCACGCGTTACGGCGCGCTGCTCGACGCCGCGTGCGACGGCGCCTGCGATCACTGGGCCGATTCGCCGTCGGGCGCGCTGGCGTTGATCGTCGTGCTCGACCAGTTCTCGCGCAACATCCATCGCGGCACGCCGCGCGCGTTCGCCGCCGATCCGAAAGCGCTCGCGCTCGCCCGCCGCGTCGTCGCGGCCGGCTGGGACGCCCGGTTGCCGAGCGGCCATCACCGTGCGTTCGCGTATCTGCCGTTCGAGCACGACGAGTCGGTCGAGAGCCAGCGCGAGGCCGTGCGCCTGTGCGCGGGCATCCGCGACGAGGCCGGATGCGAGAGCTATCACCGCTACGCGTTGCTGCATGCGGCGATCGTCGAGCGCTTCGGCCGCTTTCCGCACCGGAACGCGATTCTCGGTCGCGCGTCGACCGACGAGGAAACGGCGTTTCTGCGAGAGCCCGGCTCGTCGTTCTGACGATCCGTACGTTGGCGTGATGAGGGAACGGGGCGGCTAACGCCCGGACGCTTGCGGGTTCGTGCAGGCACGGGTACGGCAGCACGGGCTGCGCACCGGTCGGGCGGATTGCCGCGACCTATGCCGAAGAGGAAAGTGAAGGCGGGCAGGACGGCGCATCGCGCCGTCCTGTATCACTGCAGGTGCTGTTCGGGCGTGCGCACGTAGACGCGCAGCAATTCCTCGTTGTCGCCCGGGCGGGCGCCCGTCCAGAACAGCTTCCATTCGCTGCCCGGCGCCGGATCGACGGCCCGCACGCCCTGCACGATCATCCACGTGCAGCGCGTCGTCTTCGCGTCGTCGATCGGCGTGTGCTCGATGCCGGAGAAGTAGTACAGCATCGGCGCTTCCGATTCGCCGAGCCCGTGCAGGCTCGCCATGCAGTCGCCGTCGTTCCATTCGAGCGCGAGATGCGCGTTCAGGTCGTCGAACACCGAGCGGTAGCTCTTCGCGACGTCGAGCCACGGCAGCAGCAGCGTATAGATGAGTCCCCACGCAACGAGCGCGCCGGCGCCCCACGACAGCGCGCCGCGCCACAGCCCCGTCGTGCGCAGCTTCGGCAGCAGCGTCAGCCAGCCGACCGTCAGCGCGAGCGCGCCGGTCACGAGCGCGGGCTGGATCGGCATCGTCCAGTCGAGCGGCAGCCAGCGGCCGAGCAGCGCGAGATCCGCGCGCGACGCGGCCGGATCGGCCATCACCGCCCAGATCGCCCATGCGAGCACGACGACCGTGCCGAACAGGATGCGGCTGAGGTAATCCCACGCGAGATGCAGCCGGCGCGGCAGGCGCTCGATCGCCTGCGCGGCGACCAGCGCGAGCGGCGCGAAGAACGGCAGGATGTAGAGCTGGCGCGACGTCGCGGACACCTGCAGCACCACGAGCCCGATGCCGGCGAACAGCACGGGTAGCGCGATGCGCGGCGCACGCCAGTCGCGCCATGCGCCGCGGGCGAGCGCGACGATCGCGAGCGGCGCGACCGGGAAGCCGACGGTAAGGAACGCGCGCAGGATGAAGAACGGCTTGTCGTTTTCCGCGCCCAGTTCGGGCACGGAGAAACCGAAGAAGCGACCGACGTTGTTGTCCCAGAACCACGTCATGAACAGCGTTTCGGAGCGCAGGAACAGCGCGGTCGGCCAGATCAGCGCGAACGGCGCGAACACGAGTGCGGCGACGCCCAGCGCGCGGGCGAACGAGCGGGTGCGGCAGGCCGGGTAGAGCGCCAGCGTGCACACGAGCGTGGCCGCGAACACGAGCGGCACGAACAGCCCTTTCGCCATCAGCGCGATGCCGACGCCCGCGCCGAAGACCGGCGCGGCCCAGCGGCTCGCCGGATGCACCGGCAGCCCGTGCCGCATCTGCTGCGCCCGCGCGACATGCTGCATCACGAGTTCGAGCAGCCCGCAGAACCCGATTGCCGTCCCGGCAAACAACGCGACGTCCGTCATCATGTCGTGCACGTGCTTGATGACGACGAGCGTGCCGGCGCTGAGTACCACCGGGCCGAGCACGCGCAGGTCGAACCAGGTGTCCGCGCGACTGGCCACGCGGGCCGCGCGGGCGATGAAGCCGAACGCGAGCGCGGCGAACAGGGCACTCGCCAGGCGCGCCGCGTCGTGCAGCGGCATCACGCGCTGCAGCAGCCACGCGAGGCTGGTCGCGACCCATGCGTAAAGCGGCGGCTTTTCCATGAACGGCAGGCCGGCATTGGTCGGCACGACGAAGTCGCCGGTCTCGAGCATGTGCTGGATGATGCCGAACGTGTAGGTTTCGTCCTGTTTCCACGGATCGTGGCCGAGCACACCGGGCAGCGTGTACGCGCACACCAGTGCGGCGATGAACAGCCAGGCGCGCCAGCCGAGCAGCAGCGAGCGGTCGCGCGGGGCGCTGATCGTGGCGGTCGAGGCGGCGACGGGCGTACCGGCGACGTCGAGCGTCGCGAGGACGTCGGTATCGGCGGTCGAGCGGGTGTGCGCGGCCGGGGCGGGCACGGACGTGCGTCGTCGGCTGGGCGCTGCGGTTCCAGGCATGGAAAAGATCTCGGGTCGAGTCGAGCCGGTCCGGCGACATGGGCGGGACCGATAAGGGATTACATCCGGCTAACGGACAGGATGTTTAAGACACCTGTCTGAATGACCGCTAGTAGAGCACGGAATTGTTACGGATGTTTACTGAAACTGTCACGGAATTGTGGAGATTTGTGGCACCGTGACCACGGGGCGTTTTCGTCAGCCGTATTGTTGCGCCGCGTGTCAGCTTAGCGGCCGCCGCCGACGTCGAGCAGGGCGCCCGTCGTGTAGGACGCCGCATCGCCGAGCAGCCAGACGATCGCCTCGGCGATCTCCTGTGCCTCGCCCGCGCGGCCGAGCGGCGTTTGTGCGCCGAGGCGGGCGGCGCGGCCCGGCTGGCCGCCGCTTGCATGAATTTCGGTCTCGATCAGGCCGGGGCGCACCGCGTTGACGCGCACGCCGTGCGGGCCGAGTTCCTTTGCCAGGCCGATCGTCAGCGAATCGACCGCGCCTTTCGAGCCCGCGTAGTCGACGTACTCGTTCGGCGAGCCGAGCCGCGACGCGATCGACGACACGTTGACGATCGCGCCGCCGCGGCCGCCACGGTCGGTCGACAGCCGGCGCGCCGCTTCCCGCGCGCACAGATAGGCGCCGAGCACGTTGGTATCGAACATCCGCCGCAGCCGGTCGACCGGCATGTCGGCGAGCGGCATCGACGGCGCGACGATGCCTGCATTGTTCACGAGCGCGTCGAGGCGCCCGAACTCGGTCGCAACCGTATCGAACATCGCGACGACGTCGGCCTCGTTCGCGACATCGCCCGCGACGATGCACGCGCGGCCGCCCGCGTCGCGCACGGCCTGCGCGGTCAGTTCGGCCGCTGCCGCGTCGCGCGCGTAGTTGATGCCGACGTCCCAGCCGCGTTCGGCCGCGAGCACGGCGGTCGCGCGGCCGATGCCGCGGCTCGCGCCGGTGATGAGGACTGCCTTGCGGTCGGACGGTGCGGTCATCGCGTGCGGTTTCCGGTGAGGATCACTTCGCTGCGTCTGGCGCCCACTTGTCGCGGGCGGGCGGCAGGTAGTGGCGCAGCCGCTCGATCAGCGCGACGGGTTCCGATTCGACGCACAGCGCGTCGAAATAGGCGGGCCGCATGAAGCCTTCGTCGACCGTATGGCGCAGTAGCGCGATCAGCGGATCGTAGAACGAATCGATGTTGTAGAGCGCGACGGGCTTGCGGTGATAGCCGAGCTGCGCCCACGTGTAGACCTCGAAGAGCTCCTCGAGCGTGCCGGCGCCGCCGGGCATCGCGACGAACGCGTCGGAGAGGTCGGCCATCATTTTCTTGCGATGGTGCATGTCGGGCACGACGTGCAGTTCCGACAGCCCCGTATGGCCGACTTCCTTGTCGACGAGCAGCTCGGGGATCACGCCGACCGCACGGCCGCCGGCCGCCATCACTTCGTCGGCGATCACGCCCATCAGGCCGACGCGGCCGCCGCCGTACACGAGCGTGAGGCCCGCATCGACGAGCGCGCGGCCGAACGCGCGCGCGGCGTCGGCATAGACGGGCCGCACGCCGGACGACGAGCCGCAGTAAACGCAGACTGCCTTCATTGCTTGGAATCCTTGGCGGACGCCTGCCCGGTGACGACGGGGCTGTCGGCGGGGCGCGGGGAGCCGTCGCGCGGCGGCAGGTAGTCGGTGAACTGGCGCTTGGGCAGCTTGCCGGAGACGAGGTCGTCGAACAGCTGGCGCGAACGGCCGCGCAGGTACGGGGCCATGATCGAGATCACGTGCATGCTCACCTGGTGCAGCTCTTCGCGGATCGCGTCCTGGTCGTTGTATTTGCGCGGATGCATCACGTACTGGTACGACAGCCAGTAGGTCGAGATCACCGCCATGTTGGTGGCGATGACTTCGATCTCGGCGGGCGTCGCGACCATTTCGGCATCGGAGACGAGCAGCTCGCACATGTCGTGCGCGAAGCGCACCTTGTGGCTGATGATCTGCTTGAAGTGCGTCTCGAGCGTGCGGTTGCGCGCGAGCAGGTCGTTGAGGTCGCGATACAGGAACCGGTAGGTCCACATGAAATCGGCCATGTACTGCAGGTACGACCAGGTTTCGTCGATCGTCGGACGGTGATCTTCGGGGAAGCGCAGCCGCCGTTCGATCTGCTGCTCGAACTGCGCGAAGATGCTGTTGATGATGTCGTCCTTGTTGCGGAAATGGTAGTACAGGTTGCCTGGACTGATTTCCATTTCCTCGGCGATCGTCGTGGTGGTGACGTTCGGCTCGCCGATCTCGTTGAAGAGTTTCAACGACAACTCGAGAATCCGTTCGCGGGTGCGGCGGGGAGGTTTCGCTTCCATGTCGTCCGGCCCTGTGTGTGCCGGACTGGCGGGCGCTGCAATCGATGCTGCGTGATTCGTCCGGCGCGGGTTGCTGTTCTATGTCTAGCGGACGATTATAAACCGGGGTTCCGCCACATCGGGGCATTTCATGATCGCGGCCCCGCGCGGCGCATGGTGCAGCGCCGCATGCGGGCGACGGGAAGGACGCCGGGCGGTTGCCTAGAAGCCGAGCCAGCGTGCGACGACCGGCCCGAGCACGAAGCCCCACGTCGTCACGCACGCGAACAGCGCGACCGTCACAGCCGCGCTGCCGAGGTCCTTCGCGCGCTTCGAGAGTTCGTGGCGCTCGAGCGAGATGCGGTCGATCGCGGCTTCGACGCTCGAGTTGAGCAGCTCGACGATCAGCACCAGCAGCACCGAGCCGATCAGCAGCGCGCGCGATGCGGCCGGCACCGGCGCGAACGCGCCGATCGGCAGCATCAGCGCGGCGAGCGTGAGCTCCTGGCGAAACGCGCTTTCCTCGCGGATCGCGACGCGAAAGCCGTTCAGCGAATGCTTGAGCGCGAACCACGCACGCGTGATGCCGCGGTGGCGCTTGTACGGGTTCGGCGGCAACGGCGCGAGCCGGTCGTCGGGGCCGAGCGGCTCGTGCGGGTGCACGTCCGCATCGGCGTGCGGTTCTTCCTCGTCGAACGGGCGGTGCCGTGACGGCGTCGCGGCGGGGGGCGGGATCTTGTCGTTCAGGTCTCGTTTCAAACGGCGGCACCTTCGGCTGGCGAGTACGCGGTCTTCGGCAGCGGCTTCAGATGCGACGCGAACTGCTCGGATGCCGCGCGCCACGAGAAGCGTTCCGCCCACGCGCGCGCAGTCGTGCGTTCGATCTTCAGCGCCTCGAGGCAGGCTTCCTGCAGGTCCTCGTGCATCGCGCCCGCGTCGCCGCCGCTGAGCACGTCGATCGGGCCCGTGACGGGATACGCGGCCACCGGCGTGCCGCAGGCGAGGGCTTCGAGCAGCACGAGGCCGAACGTGTCGGTGCGACTCGGGAATACGAACACGTCGGCCGCAGCATACACCTTCGCGAGCTCGGTCTGTGACAGCACGCCGAGATAGTTCGCCTCCGGGTAGCGCGACTTCAGCTCCGCGAGCGCGGGGCCTTCGCCCGCGACCCACTTCGAGCCGGGCAGGTCGAGGCGCAGGAACGCCTCGACGTTCTTCTCGATCGCGACGCGGCCCACGTACAGGAAGATCGGCCGCGCGGTGTTGAGCACCTTCGACTCCATCGGCCGGAAGATGTCGAGATCGACGCCGCGGGTCCACAGCACGACGTTCGTGAAGCCGAATTTCTCGAGGTCCTGCTTGACGACCGGCGTCGGCGCCATCACCGCGAGCGACGGGCCGTGGAACCAGTGCAGGAAGCGGTAGGTGGCGGCGAGCGGAATACCGAAGCGCGCCTGCACGTATTCCGGAAAGCGCGTGTGGTACGCGGTGGTGTACGGCAGCTTGCGGGCGCGCGCATAGCGCCGCGCGGCCAGGCCGAGCGGGCCTTCGGTCGCGATGTGCAGCGCATCGGGTGCGAACGCATCGATCCGCGCGCGCAGCTTGCGGTACGGCAGGATCGACAGGCGGATCTCGGGGTAGGTCGGGCAGGGCACCGTGCGGAATTCCAGCGGCGTCAGCAGTTCGACGCGGTGGCCGAGCGCCGTGAGTTCGCGCGCCGTGCTCTTCAGCGTGCGCACGACGCCGTTGACCTGCGGTTCCCACGCGTCGGTGACGATCATGATCTTCATCGCGGCATGTCCTGTAAGTAGGGTTGTGTCAGGCAGCGGCCTTGGCCTTGCGCGACGTGGTCTCCGACGGCGCGGTGCGCATCACCGTCCAGTAGACGATCTTCAGTTCGCCTTCCATCGTTTCGACGAGCGCGGACAGGCTTTCGACCCAGTCGCCGTCGTTGCAGTACAGCACGCCGTCGATGTCGCGGATCTCGGCCTTGTGGATGTGGCCGCACACGACGCCGTCGCAGCCGCGGCGGCGCGCCTCGTCGGTCATCACGGTCTCGAACTGCGAGATGAAGTTGACCGCGTTCTTGACCTGGTGCTTCAGGTACTGCGACAGCGACCAGTACTGGAAGCCGAGCCGGCTGCGGATCCGGTTGAACCAGCGGTTCAGCACGAGGATCAGCGTGTAGAGCGTGTCGCCGAGGTACGCGAGCCATTTCGCGTGCTGGATCACGCCGTCGAACAGGTCGCCGTGCACGATCCACAAACGTTTGCCTGCGAGCGTCGTGTGGAATGCCTCGCCGCGCACCTGGATGTCGCCGAACGCGAGATCGCAGAACTGCCGCGCGCCTTCGTCGTGGTTGCCGGGGATGTAGACGACCTGCGTGCCCTTGCGCGCCTTGCGCAGGATCTTCTGCACGACGTCGTTGTGCGCCTGCGGCCAGTACCAGCCCTTTTTCAGCTGCCAGCCGTCGATGATGTCGCCGACGAGGTACAGGTATTCCGAGTCGTTGTGACGCAGGAAATCCAGCAGGTAGGGCGCCTGGCAGCCGCTCGAGCCGAGGTGGATGTCGGACAGCCAGATGGTGCGGTAGCGATGGGCGGACGGCTCGGGGTCCTCGTGCTGCGTGGTGTGCGCGACGGGCGGCTTGTGCGACACCACGCCGTCGGTTGCCCCCGAGCCGGACAGGAACGCAGTGGCGGCGCGGGCGCCGATGGGGTGACGAAACAGTGAGGTCGCGGACGTTTTCTGGCCCATGCATGACTCGCGCCGGTTGACATTACCGGCATTCCGCCATGCGGGCGTGACTGTGCCATGACAGTCACGAGACGTTCTTATTACGACCGTTGAAGGGTGTTTAGCAGTGAACGAGCGGGCGTTGCGTCATCTGCCGTACTGAACCGCCGACGCTTGTCAGGCAAGGCCGTCTGGCTGGAGGGAAGGGCACCGAGCGAGCGGCTTTCGTCTGGCGAATGCGGCGCGTCAGCGCGGTATCGCGACGACGCGGGTGCGCGCGATCCGGTCGTGCGGGAACTGACGGCCGGCGTGCAATCGGGCGGCGCCGGCCCATACGACGATCCACGCGGCGGCGAGCGCGAGCGTGACGGGTACCGACAGGCCGAGGAGCGGGTGCAGCGCGAGCGGCGGCAGGAACCACAGCCAGCCGAGCACGTAGCGGACGAGCGCGTGGCTGGCGCTCAGCGGTCGGCCGCTGGACGATTCGAGCCGCAGCCGCCAGGTTTTCATCGGCAGCGTCTGGCCGCCGTGCGTCCAGAACCACACGAAATACGCGCCGACGACGAGCGCGATCCACGTGGCAAGCAGGTTGTGATGGACGAGGCCGTTGCGTTGCTGCGTCGCGAGGCTGAACGCGAGCCCGGCGAAGAACACGACGCCGAACAGCAGCACGCCTTCGTAGAGCAGCGCGGCGAGGCGCCGCCGCACGGACGGCGCGGCGGCCGGGGTGTCGGGCGCGCGGACGTTCGCCACGGCCGTTCAGGAGCCCTTGAACAGCGAAGGCGCGTCGGCGGGCGACACCGGCGCCACGGCGGCCGGTGCGGACGCGGTGCCGGACGTCGACGACGCGGGCACCGGCTGCGCGGCGACGCCGGCCGACGCGGGCGCCGGGGCGGCGGCCGCACCGCTGGCCGGGTGTTCGTGCGAATTGACGAGGCGGCGGACGTCACGGTCGGCGACGGTCGGCGGCGCGCTGACGACGCTCGGCTTGCGGCGGCGTTCGGCGGCGGCAAGCCGTTCCTTCTGCTCCTCGGGGAGTTGCTGGTAGGCCTTCCACGCGCGCTCGCGCGCCTGCGCGGACAGCTCCTTCGCGCTCTGGTAGTTCTCGCGTGCGACGCGGCGCTGCTCGGGCGTCATTTTCGCCCATTCGGTCATCCGCTCCTGCAGGCGCTTCTGGTCATCCGGCGACAACTTCGCGAAACGCGATGCGATCTTCAGCCATTTACGCTTGCGGGCATCGCTGAAGCCGTCCCACTGGTCGGCGAACGGGGCGAGGGCCGCATGCTGCGCCGGCGTGAGGCGCGCCCACGACAGCGGGCCGGCGGCGGCCGGCAGCGGCAGGGGAAGCGGCAGCGGGGGAAGTTCGGTGGTCAGCCCGGCCGCGGCCGACGCCGGTGCGGCGGAACTGGTGGTCGCGACGGGCGTCGTCGCGGGGGCCGGGTGGAATCGGGGATACGTGGCGACGTAGGAAACGGCGATCGCGATCACGCATCCGAAAAATACGGCCAGGCCGCGCTTCTGACTCACCCGTACGATCCCCTCGTTATTGTCTGTTAGTGAGCGCGCGAAAGATACGCGTTGAACCCGTGGTCGAGATACGCGTTGAGCGGCAGGTCGTCGCTGAGCATCGCCGCGTCGATGTCGGCGAGTTCGGCGGTGCGCTGCATGTCTTCCCAGTACGCGATGCCGACGAGCCCCGCGAGCAGCAACGCGAGCGGCCATGCGCGCAGCAGGCGGCGGCCGAACGACGTCGGCGGGCGGTTCGCGGGCGTCGGGCCGTAGGCGCCGGCCGCGCCGGCGAAGGCCGGCACGAACACCGGCGCGGTCGCGGCTTCGGGCTTCTTGCGCGCGAGCGCGGCCCGGCGGGCGACGGCCAGCCGATCGGTGGTCGCGGCAGGCAGCGCGGCCGCGCGCTCGTCCAGCGCGCGGCGCACCTTCAGCGCGAATTCGTGTTCTCGGTTTGCGGAGCTCATAGCGTGATTCCTTTGGCCTTGAGCGCTTGCGCCAGGGTATGAGTGGCTCGTGAGCAGTGCGTCTTGACGCTGCCCTCGGAGCACCCCATTGCGGCGGCAGTCTCGGCGACATCCATATCTTCCCAATAACGCATCAGGAACGCTTCCCGTTGACGCGCCGGAAGTTTCTGGATTTCTTCGTCGATCAGGGCCAGAACCTGCTCTCGTTCGAGGCGGTGCTCGCTGCTCTCGACGCCCGCGTTGTCGTCCGCGGATTCGAGTGTTTCGAGCGGGTCGAAGTCGTCGTCGTCGGTGTTGTTCAGCGACGAGAAGAGCGTCACCCACGTATTGCGGACCTTCTGCCGGCGGAACCAGTCGTGGATCGCGTTCTGCAGGATCCGCTGAAAAAGCAGCGGCAGCTCGGCCGACGGCCGGTCGCCGTACTTTTCCGCGAGCTTGATCATCGCGTCCTGCACGATGTCGAGCGACGCATCGTCGTCACGCACGGCGTACGCAGCCTGCTTGAACGCGCGCCTTTCGACGCCCGCCAGAAAGTCGGCGAGTTCCTTGTCTGATGCCATTCCGTGAAGGTATGCGCTGCGGCCCGCTGCGTGGTGTAAAAGGTCGAAAAATTTCGTAAAACCCGCGGATGCTATCAAATTTTCGCGCGGCTTGGCACCGGGTCGGGCGCCGCACGTTGCGCGCGAGCCGCGCCGGCGGGGCGCCCGGCGGCGTGCATGATGCGCTGCGGGATATTTTGCTTGACGGCCCCAGCGCGACCCGCTATCGTCAACGATTCGCAACATGAAGTGATGGTCTCATTTGAGGCTGGCCCAAGAAGCCCGCCCTTCAAACTGGACGCGCCGCTTGAACCCGAGCCACAAGCCCGGCAGAGAGCACCCGATCAATTTTTTGCCGAAAATTCGAAAGGTCAAAATGAACATGCCCAGCGCGGAATTCTCCACGTCGGAACCCCTTTCCCCTCCCGATAGCGACTCCATCGGCGGTACCGTGCTCATGAAGGCACTGGCCGACGAAAACGTCGAATTCATCTGGGGCTACCCCGGCGGCTCGGTTCTCTACATCTACGACGAGCTGTACAAGCAGGACAAGATTCAGCACGTGCTGGTGCGCCATGAACAGGCGGCCGTGCACGCAGCCGATGCGTATGCGCGCTCCACCGGCAATGTCGGCGTCTGCCTCGTGACGTCGGGCCCCGGTGTCACCAACGCGGTGACCGGCATCGCAACGGCTTACATGGATTCGATCCCGATGGTCGTGATCAGCGGCCAGGTGCCGACTGCCGCGATCGGCCAGGATGCGTTCCAGGAATGCGACACCGTCGGCATCACGCGTCCGTGCGTGAAGCACAACTTCCTCGTGAAGGACGTGCGCGACCTCGCGGCAACCGTCAAGAAGGCGTTCTATATCGCCCGCACCGGCCGTCCGGGCCCGGTGCTGATCGACATCCCGAAGGATATCTCGAAGACGCCGTGCCAGTACGAGCCGATCAAGAGCGTGTCGCTGCGTTCGTACAACCCCGTCACGAAAGGCCATTCGGGCCAGATCCGCAAGGCCGTGTCGCTGCTGCTGACCGCGAAGCGTCCGTACATCTACACGGGTGGCGGCATCATCCTCGCCGACGCGTCGCGTGAACTGAACCAGTTCGCGGACCTGCTCGGCTACCCGGTCACGAACACGCTGATGGGCCTCGGCGGCTATCGCGCGTCGGACAAGAAATTCCTCGGCATGCTCGGCATGCACGGCACCTACGAAGCGAACATGGCGATGCAGCACTGCGACGTGCTGATCGCGATCGGCGCCCGCTTCGACGACCGCGTGATCGGCGACCCGGCGCACTTCGCGTCACGCCCGCGCAAGATCATTCACATCGACATCGACCCGTCGTCGATTTCGAAGCGCGTGAAGGTCGACATCCCGATCGTCGGCGACGTGAAGGAAGTGCTGAAGGAGCTGATCGAGCAACTGCAGACGGCCGAGCATGGCCCCGACACCGAGGCGCTCGCGCAATGGTGGAAGGACATCGAAGGCTGGCGCGCGAAGGACTGCCTGAAGTTCGACCGCGAAAGCGAGATCATCAAGCCGCAGTACGTGGTCGAAAAGGCGTGGGAGCTGACGGACGGCAATGCGTTCGTGTGCTCGGACGTCGGCCAGCACCAGATGTGGGCCGCGCAGTTCTACCGTTTCAACAAGCCGCGTCGCTGGATCAACTCCGGCGGCCTCGGCACGATGGGCTTCGGCCTGCCGGCGGCGATGGGCGTGAAGATGGCCCATCCGGACGACGACGTGCTGTGCATCACGGGCGAAGGCTCGATCCAGATGTGCATCCAGGAACTGTCGACCTGCCTGCAGTACGACACGCCCGTGAAGATCATTTCGCTGAACAACCGCTACCTCGGCATGGTCCGCCAGTGGCAGCAGATCGAATACAGCAAGCGCTATTCGCATTCGTACATGGATGCGCTGCCCGATTTCGTGAAGCTCGCCGAAGCGTACGGCCATGTCGGCATGCGGATCGAAAAGACTTCGGATGTGGAGCCGGCGCTGAAGGAAGCGTTGCGCCTGAAGGACCGCACCGTGTTTCTCGACTTCCAGACCGATCCGACCGAAAACGTCTGGCCGATGGTACAGGCCGGCAAGGGCATCACCGAGATGCTGCTCGGATCGGAAGATCTGTAACGGCGCGACGCGCGTCTGGCCCGATGCGGCCGCCTTCACGAAGGGCGGTGCGGCACGCGGCGGCGCGCGGCGCGAGTGAATCGACACGGACACATTCTGGAAGAAGCGAACATGAGACACATCATTTCCGTCCTGCTGGAGAACGAACCGGGCGCGCTGTCGCGCGTGGTCGGCCTGTTTTCCGCACGCGGCTACAACATCGAAACCTTGACGGTGGCGCCGACCGAAGACCAATCGCTGTCGCGGCTCACCATCGTTTCCATTGGCTCCGACGACGTGATCGAACAGATCACGAAGCATCTGAACCGCCTTATCGAGGTGGTGAAAGTGGTGGACCTGACCGACGGTGCACACATCGAACGCGAGCTGATGCTGATCAAGGTACGTGCAGTGGGCAAGGAGCGCGAAGAAATGAAGCGGATGTCGGACATTTTCCGCGGCCGCATCATCGACGTGACCGAGAAGACCTACACGATCGAATTGACGGGCGCGAGCGACAAGCTCGACGCATTCATCCAGGGGCTGGACGCGGGCGCGATCCTCGAGACCGTGCGCACCGGCAGCTCCGGCATCGGACGCGGCGAGCGCATCCTGAAGGTGTGATGCCGACATAGCCAAAGAGGCACGCCGGGTGCGCCGTCATGTCCCGGCCCGCAGTACTCCATCCGAACGAATTATTGAATTTTTTGAATTAGCGAAGGAACCATCATGAACGTTTTCTACGACAAAGACGCTGACCTCTCCCTCATCAAGGGCAAGCAAGTCACGATCATCGGCTACGGCTCGCAAGGCCATGCACACGCGCTGAACCTGAAGGACAGCGGCGTGAACGTGACGGTCGGCCTGCGCAAGGGCGGCGCGTCGTGGAGCAAGGCCGAAAACGCCGGCCTGTCGGTCAAGGAAGTCGCGGAAGCGGTGAAGGGCGCGGACGTCGTCATGATGCTGCTGCCGGACGAGCAGATCGCCGACGTGTACGCGAAGGAAGTCCACGCGAACATCAAGCAGGGCGCGGCGCTCGCATTCGCGCACGGCTTCAACGTGCACTACGGCCAGGTGATCCCGCGCGCCGACCTCGACGTGATCATGATCGCGCCGAAGGCGCCGGGCCACACCGTGCGCGGCACGTACTCGCAAGGTGGCGGCGTGCCGCACCTGATCGCGGTGGCGCAGAACAAGTCGGGCGCGGCACGCGACATCGCGCTGTCGTACGCGGCGGCAAACGGCGGCGGCCGTGCAGGCATCATCGAGACGAACTTCCGTGAAGAAACCGAAACCGACCTGTTCGGCGAACAGGCCGTGCTGTGCGGCGGTACCGTCGAGCTGATCAAGGCGGGTTTCGAGACGCTGGTCGAAGCCGGCTACGCGCCGGAAATGGCGTACTTCGAGTGCCTGCACGAGCTGAAGCTGATCGTCGACCTGATCTACGAAGGCGGCATCGCGAACATGAACTACTCGATCTCGAACAACGCCGAGTACGGCGAGTACGTGACCGGCCCGCGCGTCGTCACGGAAGAGACGAAGAAGGCGATGAAGCAGTGCCTGACCGACATCCAGACGGGCGAGTACGCGAAGAGCTTCATTCTCGAGAACAAGGCAGGCGCCCCGACGCTGCAGTCGCGCCGCCGCCTGACGGCCGAGCACCAGATCGAGCAGGTCGGCGCGAAGCTGCGTGCGATGATGCCGTGGATCGCGAAGAACAAGCTCGTCGACCAGACGAAGAACTAAGCACCTCGTGCTGTTCCGGCCCTTCGAGTGGAGGGTCGGCATCAAAAAGCCGTCCGAAGGCAGCAGTGCCCCGGGCGGCTTTTGTTATGCTACGTGCTTTGCAATTCACCGAACACAGAACGAATCCATGAACTATCCTCATCCGATCATCGCGCGCGAAGGCTGGCCGTTCATCGCGATTGCAGCCGTCGTCGCGCTGTTGATCCATGCCGTCGGGGGCTTCGGCTTCGCGTGGCCGTTCTGGCTGCTGCTCGTCTTCGTCGTCCAGTTCTTCCGCGATCCGCAGCGCCCGATCCCGGCGCAGCCGAACGCGGTGCTGTGCCCGGCAGACGGCCGCATCGTCGCGGTCGAGACCGCGCAGGATCCGTACGCGAACCGCGAAGCGCTGAAGATCAGCGTGTTCATGAATGTCTTCAATGTCCATTCGCAGCGTTCGCCGGTCGATGGCGCGATCAGCAAGGTCGAGTATTTCCCGGGTGCGTTCCTGAACGCGGCGATCGACAAGGCGTCGACCGAGAACGAGCGCAATGCGGTCGTGATCCAGACGGCGAGCGGCAAGACCGTCACGTCCGTGCAGATCGCCGGCCTGATCGCCCGCCGGATCCTCTGCTACGTGCGCGCCGGCGAGCCGCTGTCGCGCGGCCAGCGTTACGGGTTCATCCGCTTCGGTTCGCGCGTCGACGTGTACCTGCCGCTCGGCAGCCGCGCGAAGGTGTCGATCGGCGAGAAGGTCTACGCGTCGTCGACGATCCTCGCCGAGCTCGAACAGTAAGCGGCGGGGCGCACGATGGCCGCATTCAAACCGCGTCGGCCGCGTAACGGCTCCGGCCAGACGCCACGCCCGTTCCGCCGCAACAAGGTGATGGC